>JACUUU010000029.1 GCA_014859065.1 Anaerolineales bacterium | reverse complement strand
GCTAGCAGCTCCAAAGCACGCGCAGAGCGAGCCCCCGATTTACAGAACAACACCCTTTCATTAGTTGAATCCAGCTCGTGCATGCGAGCTGCCAGATGCCCAAGAGGGATCAATTGGGCACCTTCAAGGCGAGAGATTTCCAATTCATGCGGTTCGCGCACATCCACCAGACGGATCGAATTGCCCGCTCTCAGACGATCAGCCAGTTCCGCCGGCGTGATATCCCATCCTTCGCCAGCAGAACCCTCATCGTGGTCATGCCCTGGAACCCCGCAAAATTCCTCGTAGTCAATCAGCTCGGTGACTTCCGGGTCAGCTGAGCAAATCTTGCAGTCTGGATTCTTGCGTAAATTAACAAACTCAAACGACATATCCAGTGCGTTGTAAAGCAGCAACCGCCCAATTAACACTTCACCTACACCCAGGATCAACTTCAATGCCTCCGTCGCCTGCAGCGTCCCGATGGTGCCCGGTAGTACACCCAACACGCCACCCTCAGCGCAAGATGGCACCAACCCCGGTGGGGGCGGTTCCGGAAACAAACAACGGTAGCAAGGCCCCCGGCGAGCATCGAATACACTGACCTGACCATCGAAGCGGAAGATCGATCCATATACGTTGGCTTTGCCAGTCAAGACACAAACGTCATTGACCAAATAGCGGGTGGGGAAATTGTCGGTGCCATCGACGAGTATATCGTATGGCTCTGCAATGCGCATCGCACTCTCGGATGTGAATGGTTCGTTGTAAATATCCACCTGTATGTCCGGGTTCAAATCTAACATGCGTTGGCGGGCGGATTCAACTTTCAGCGAGCCTAACCCGGAAGTCCCATGGATCACCTGCCGCTGTAGGTTGGAATAATCAACCACATCATAATCCACCAGCCCGATACGCCCAACCCCGGCAGCTGCCAGGTATAGCGACACCGGCGAACCCAAACCTCCCGTACCGATAACCAGGACGGAGGCCGCCTTGAGTTTGCGCTGACCATCCAGCCCCACCTCCGGCATCAACAAATGCCTTGAATAACGTTTGATTTCAGAGTGAGATAGTTGCGGTAACATATTTTTATTTTACCCTCCAGCTATGCTGGGAATTAACATAAGCCGGTCACCTTCCTGGATAGCTGTTTCCACACCTTGCAAATGGCGAATATCTTCATCGTTCAAGAACAAATTTACAAAGGATCTGAGTTCACCGCGCTCATCGAACAGGTGTGGGCGCAGTCCTGGGTATTGCGCAGTCAGGTTGTTCAGAGCTGCACCCACAGTTTCACCCTCCACCGGAACCTCTGCGCGCCCATCCGTGTAGGGTCTTAATGGTGCCGGGATGCGCATATTTTTCGTCATTGTCATAGTTATTTCATCAACCTTCATTAGATTCTATCCTCAAATTTCATTCTTTGGGATACGGATGCGTTGTTTTTCGATTTTCTTACTTGAGAATGCTTCTGGCTTCAGGCTATTTATCCTGTCTTTAGCAGCCCAAACGCTCAACCACCGTCTCGCACTGCGAGGCTGGCCAGATCTCAACCACCCCAGCTTGCTTGAATGGTGACATAAAATTTTCAACACTGGTTTCATCAGCAGCATCAACAATCAAGACAAAGGTGTGGTGGTTATCCAACACCGCCTCCCCTTGGATGTCAATACCGAACTGGCGAGCATTTTGTGGGCTGATGTGATCCAGCAGCATTTGCCCCTTCTCGGGATCACGTGCCGGGCATGTGTCGGCAGCGTGTTCGTGTCTGACAAAATAGAGCGACATAATCATACCTCCATGTTTTTGATATCATCTCTTCGGTTTCTAAAAAGCATTATCTCACCACAATCTTCTCTTCAGAAAAACCCGTTCTATCTTCGGTAAGTGCCCACGAGCGGCTCTCGACAGCTTGACCGTTCTGGACGCTGGTGATGATGTAAGAAAACCACGGTAAAGCCCATTCTCGGTCGAAATCTGAGGGCTGGTTGGGGTGATCAGGATGAGAATGAAAGACGCCTACAACCTGCATTTCAAGGCGTTCTGCCTCCTTCTCGGCCTGCAGGTAATCTTGCGGGGTCAGCAGATAACGGTTCCTGCGTTCAGGTTCTGCGCGTGTGTTGGGCAGCACCAGAGCTGCCTTCACCCGCTTACGCTCAGCGGACGCTTCCCCCAATAACAACCCGGCGCCTTCTTCTGGGTAGAATCGCTCCCCGCAGGAATGTATTTCCTTTAACGTTGCTGCGTCGATTTCAAGTATCATGGCAATTTCTCCCAAAAGGATTCGCTGAGATATTTATACCCCGCATCGGGGAAAACAGTCACAACCAGACCCTGCTCCAGGTCAGCAGCGACCTTGAGGGCTGCCACAGCCGCAGCCCCCGAGGAGACTCCCACAAACATTCCCTCCTCCCGCGCCAGCCTCAACACCATCTCGTAAGCATCTTCAGTGCTGACTTCGATCAACTCATCCGCAAATGCGGGATCGTAGATCTCCGGACGTATCGCGGTTGATATGTGTTTCAAACCTTCTAAACCATTAAAAGGAGAATCAGGTTGGACTGCGATGATGTTGATTTCAGGGTTATACTGTCGCAGGTATCTGCCTGCACCCATCAATGTCCCCGACGTTCCCAACCCGGCAACAAAGTGGGTCACCTGCCCTGCAGTTTGTTGGACGATTTCTGGGCCGGTACTGGTGTAATGGGCATGCCAGTTAGCCGGGTTATTATATTGGTTGGCGTAGTAGTACCGTCCTGGCTCTTCGGCAAACATCTGTCTGGCAACATTGATAGCCCCATCAGAGCCTTCTAATGGATCGGTTAATTCTAACTCAGCACCGAGCATGCGCAATATTTTCAGCCGTTCGGGGCTTGCGCTGGCTGGGATCGTCAGGGTCACCTTGATACCTAAGGCCGCGCCCAGGGTCGCATAAGAAATGCCCATGTTGCCGGAGGTCGAGTCCAGCAGGATCTTCCCATTGTTCAGTTGTCCCTCAGAGAGCGCGGCGCGTAAGATATTGCGCGCCGGGCGATCTTTGACCGACCCACCCGGGTTAAACCATTCGGCTTTAGCCATCATTTTCACGCGTGGAGACAAGCTTGCCCCCAGCCGCTGCAGCGAGAGCAGGGGAGTATTGCCCACAGCCGAATCCAATGCATTCGTGGAATCTTGGGCTATCGCTTGTGATAGTGTGACAATTGTCATCCTATTACTCCATATTTGGTATATACAAAACGGCCAATAGAGAAAAGAAAAGGCGGCAACACACGCGCAGAAGGCAATTTTTCGCCTGCGGGGTCGCAGCCACCTCTCGTCTTCTATTGACCGTAAACTTTTTCCCTTTTAGACGAGGTAGTGACTACAAACCCCGCCTCATACAGGTGCAATGGGACATTCTACTCTCCAGACAGAGCCTTAATTATTAAGAAAAACGTAATAAATATTATAGGCTAAGATTTTCAGATGTCAAGGGGAAAATTAGTCTATTTACAAATTTTCCAATAAAATTCTTACACATCCAGCCCCAGATCCTGATACACCAGGTCTTCCCCAAATTGATCTCGGAATAAAGCGCGGATATGATCATCCATTGTAAGGTAGAGAATCTGCCAACCCGAACTTGCCAGTGTTCTCACCTGAGATACCAGGTTTTCACGCCGCTGCCAATCCGCATGTTGGAAAGCATCATCCATGACCAAGAACATTTGTTCTTTCTTGAGATGCAGAGCTGCAAATCCCATCCTGAGTGAAAGCAGCACCTGCTCCTGTGCGCCAGTGCTCAGTTCGCGCAAATTGAAATTCCCCTGTTCGCTGGAAACAATTATTTGTCCGTCCTCCAGCGAGAGTTTATCATACCGCCTGGTGATTTGCTTGAGGGGTCTCAGCACCTGCGGGGAGCTCAAGCCGGCACGAATGCGCTCATCTTCTGCCTGTGCCATCTGTTCCAGCTCCTGATTGACCAGTATCCCTGCCAGGATTTTTGCCGTGCAGGCGCGGTATTGATCTGCTGTCTCGCGCCTTTTTTCCTGTAATTTCTCAATGAGCGTCTCCCAATCGGGTGGGCTATCCAATTTTAGAAACCCTGCCAGCGAATATTTGAGATTGCTCAGGTTCTCCTCGAGATGAGCCTTTTGTGCTTCTAATTGCCCGCATTCACGTTCCAATTGGTTATATCGCTCATCATCATGCTCAAGGTCTGCCGCCTCTTCCAGGTATTCCTGTGGGGCTACACCCCAGCGGTCAAGTGTGTGCTGCTTGGCAGTCTTATTGCTATGAAGGTCTCTTAGCTTCATCTGAAGATCATCCACTGCCTGCCTCCAGTCCTCTTTGGCGACGTTTTTGCCTGTAAGCATGTAGAACCTCCTGGCGATATCGAACTCAATTTGATGCAGCTCTTGTTGAACCGCGAGCAGATCCTTCTGCTTTTCGCTTGCAAATTCAGCCTTGACCGCCTGCTCGTCGCGTTTAGCTTTGAGCGTGGCGATATCTCTCATTTTTTCACCCATGCGCCGTTCGTATTCAGCAGCGACATCATCTAAATGTTTTATATCCACCGCCAGGCGGAATAATAACCTAATTCTGCGCAGGTAAAGCCACCCCAATAACAACAGCCCTAATAACGCCAAACCAGCCAAAATCATTTCCCCAAAAAATGTAAAGAGCAGCGCTGCGAGCAACACCAACCCGAATGCCGCCGGGATTAGCCAATTGGTCTTCACTTCTGCTGCCGCAGACTTACTCTCGTACTCCGCGACTGCTTTTTGTAACCATTCAAACTGGGAACTTTGATCTCTCTTCTCCTGGTAGTCACGCTGAATTTTGTGCACCTGATCTTCTTTGAATTCAAATTGAAGTATCTGCTGGTTGATTCCTTGGATATCTGCTTCGGGCAGATCGTTAATGGCATCTTCTAGCTGGCGGATCTCGCGATCGAGCCGGTAGGCAGCGCCTCGCCTTGCCCGCCGCTCGGCCTCCAATTCCGTTTGCTTTTGCTGCAGCCGCCGATCTATCTCGGCGAGCTCGCCGCTGGAAAAACTTTCATTAAACTGTTCGATGCGCCGATCGATCTCCGCTAAGTCGTTCTGAAAATCCTTTCTGCGCTTGAGATCCCCTTTGTTTGTTCCCTCGATTGCTTTGTTTATGATCTCCGCATCCCGTGTGGTTACCAGGATGCCCTCTCTGACCTCATCAATTATCCAGGAATTCGACAGGTATTCCTTCAACACCTTATAATCCACGCCGCCCGGGTCGTCTTTCGCCAACCACACTTCTCCAGCTTTGATCACTAACAAACGGCTCAGGCTGGAAGGCAATTTTAGTTTTTCATTCTGCCAGTAATCATCCAGCTTGCGCCTGCCGGAAGGAGAGAACGTTTCCATCTGCCCGTCCAAGCCGCTGACCACCACCCGGCCGCTGGCATAAGCCGGGCGTAGCCTCCAAGCAGATTGTGATTTGAACAATGAGCGTATGATGAACTCGACCAAATAGGTCTTGCCGCTCTCGTTGTGACCATAAATCAGGTTTATCCGGCCCAGTTTCATGTAGAAATCTGGAAGCGGCCCTAAATGCTGTACGCTGATCTCATCGATATGCACTGCCACACTTATCTCCCGTAGATGATCGCCAAGGTCTCGATCAGCAAATCATCCTTACTGGGTTCATCCGGGTGTCTCAGCCATTCGAATTCTTCCACCCGCATGCGCACAGCCTCAACGATAGGGCTGCGCGCCTGATCACCTGCGTTGTAAACTTCCGACAGGTCTGGATCGGAATACAACCTTATCCCCTTGAGTGATCTGTGAAGAACTTGCGCTATTGCAGATTTGTCAGCCGAAGCGCCTTTGACCTTTATCCTCAGGCAGACTCTGTCGAGCTCATCTTGGCTCAACCCCCAACCGCTGATCATTGCCATTACCCTGCTGATCAGGAATTCCTTTTCATCCTCTACTGGCAAAATAACGATTGTCTCATCGAAAAAGATTTCCTGGTTTGAAATAGGGACTGATTCAACCTCCGAAGTAGAAGTATCGTAGATCAGGAACCTGCGCTGCCCGGTCTCGTTGATGTTCAAGCCACAAGGAGAACCAGGATAGTAAACTTTGCCTTTATGGAAGGGGATGTGAATATGCCCCAGGAACACACCTGCCGGTTCGAATCTCGCCAGGTCTTTCCTGCTCAAAGGCATGTAGACCCCGGCCTCGTATGGGTTTGCCGAAAACAAACCATCTGACCAATCACCATGCCCGACCAATATCCAACTCTGCGCATGGATTTCATCAACAAAATCCGCTATCGCCGCCCCCATACTCTTATCTTTCTGATATGGTATGAACAGGAATCCCGGACCCTGAGAATCGATTTGAGCAAACTTTGCCTGGGAATAGATTCTGACATTTGGGGCTAGAAAGTGTTTATTAGCGATGGTGTCATCATGATTCCCGGGAATGATGTGCAAGCAAATTTGACGGAGTTCTTCTCGCTGGCAAAGTGAGTCGAACTCTGCATAATTGTGCAAGGAGGCATCGAACAGGTCTCCCGCCACGACAAGGTGGCTGACCTGCCGAGCCAGCATTTGATCCAAGATATTTTCGATCGCCTGGAAGCGCTGGGGGTGCAGTTCTCGAGAAGTCAGGTGCACATCGGCAGTGATCGCAATTTTCATGGTTGAAAAGTCATTGAAAAAGTCAACCAGCCAGGATCAGTCGATCCTTTTTGGTCACAATTTCTACCCCGGTCTCTCACTAATTTTTTCACCAGGATGTTTCACGTGAAACAATCCTTTGTCAAAATTATTCATCCCGCCAGCTTGGGTTGGTTAAATATAAGATTCGTCAGCATGTCCTCGTACTGGCAGATTGATAATTGTTCATGCGCCGTGTTTCACTCCCCAGGTCTCCATCGTTTCCTCAACGACATCTAAGTACGCATCCAAAGCGGACACACGTTGGTGAAAACCAGACCCCATAAGATCCCATTGTTCCAAAGTGTTTTTCCAGGTTTCTCGCTCTACGGCTTCCTGGTGAAGTTGCAGAATCGCACTGGTCCAGGTTCGCAGCAGAGGCCAGAGCACATCGTGGGGGTGCTCTCCTTCCAGCATGGCTTCAAATGCCCGCCGGTAATAAGATTGGCGGCCGGGATGCAAGCCTGCGGGTATTTCTTCCATTGCTATTGAATCCAGCGCCGCTTGCCAGCCATCCAGGCATGACTCGATCGTCCCTGCCTCCACCTTGGCACCACCTAACAGACCAATTAATCCAGCATACAGTCCGGGTTTTTCGACAGCTTCCGCACGTTTTGGAAACCGAATCAAGAAGCGCCTCTCAGTCAGTGGTGGGCCCTCCAGGCTGGCAATACCGTTGGCGACATGTTCAACTGCTTTCAGGTATAAGTCGAAATCCTCAGCTGTTGGATCAGCGGTCATCCCATGCAGCGAAAACCACATCTGGCGGGC
The DNA here is from genome assembly GCA_014859065.1 of Anaerolineales bacterium. Taxonomy (GTDB): domain Bacteria; phylum Chloroflexota; class Anaerolineae; order Anaerolineales; family UBA4823; genus Kmv39. Next base: position 12,629 of record JACUUU010000029.1, on the reverse strand, counting down.
ATGCTCTACCATTCCCCTGCCGCGCTGCAGCACAAAATCAGGTCGATAAAACTGGCCTCCCACGCTCGCTTGAGTGAAGTCCATAAAATGCTGGGGATCATAAAGAATTTTACACCCCACGATCGTTGGTCCCAACCAGGGATGCAAACGCAGCGTGCGGGGATCGCGATACTCATGGCGAGCGTGATGGGCGATATCCAGATGGACTTCATCCGTCAATATTTCAATTTCACGACCCTCGGGTGGATTATCATCGTGAACGAAGACCAGGTCGATGTCTGTAGCTCCACCAAGCAAGGGGTTTTCGTCCATCAGCGAACCGTGCAGGTATACTGCCAGCAGGCTGCGATCAGTTCGAACCCTCTTTGCTACGGTGTCGGCAGCTATTTTGTAAAGAATTTCGCGAGTTATACGCATGGTTTGCCCCTGTTTATCTCATACAAGTCCATTTTTCTCCCCCAAATCAGACAATATCTGCTCCGGCTGAAAGTAAATTTTTCGGTTTTTATCCATTAAAGATCGCTAATCGTTTCCAAATGGCAGTTCCGGCTGGAATGGTGTCAATCTCAAAGTTTGTCGCAGCCGGTTCTCAACCAATTTAAGATGATTGGGCTTCCTTACCAGGTCAAGTTCATTCGTGTCGATGACTAATACTTTAGCCCCTTGATGCTGCTCTCCAAAGAATTCGTCATAAGTACGGTTGATCAGATCGATATAGTCCCGGTCCATTTCTCGTTCGTAAGGACGATCACGCAAGGCGATGCGCTGCATAAGCACTTCTGTATCAGCTCGCAGAAATACGATTAAATCAGGTTGGGGCACTTTTTCAGCCAGAGCTTCATGCACCCGGTAGTACATCTGCAATTCATCCCCACTTAAATTGGTGCGGGCAAACAACGCATCCTTTTCGAATGTATAATCGGTGATCAGATTGTCGTCTCTTGAAATTATATTAGGGATCGACTGCACTTGTTGGCGGTAACGGCTCAACAAAAAGAACATTTGGGTTTGAAATGCATACCGTTCTCTATCAGCGTAAAAAGACGACAAAAAGGGGTTCTCCTCAAAGACTTCTAACAATACTTCAGATTGGAAGTACGGCTGCAGCAGCCGGGCGAGCGTTGTTTTACCTACACCAATTGCGCCTTCAATAGCCAGGTACATATGTCACCGTTTATTACAATTATATGTTTAATTTTACTAAAGGATACCAGCGATTTTATCAGGCGGCAATAAGCAGTATTTGCCGGTCAATTTGTTGACAAATTGGGAAATCTCGCTACACTTGAGGCATACCGGGTGAACAATTTCACTCAATCCTGCTCTTTTATATACGGAGGATAAAATGCCCGCACTGAACCGTGTTCAAATAATTGGATACCTGGGGAAAGATCCTGAAACACGTCAAACTCCTTCAGGGAAAAAAACCTGCTCCTTCAGCGTCGCAGTCAGCCGGCGCTGGAAAGGCGCTGAAGGTGAACCCAAAGAGACCACTGATTGGTTCAACGTGGAATCTTGGGGACGTCTGGCAGAGATTTGCCAAGCTTACTTGAGTAAAGGCCGATTGGTTTTCATCGAAGGACGCTTGCAAACTGAACGCTACGAGCAGGGTGGCGAGACCCGTTATTTCACCCGGGTTGTAGCCAGTCAGATGCAGATGCTCGACAGGAAAGCAGAAGAGCCCGAGTTGATCGAATCTTCCGAAGAAGCCTAGCCTGACTAGTGTTCTGTCAAATGTGATTCTTAATATTGAAAGCGTTTATGACAGAACACTTTAAGCATTGTCCAGGATATCTTGAGACAAATACGAATATTAATTTTCATCCTGGACAATGCACTAGTTAGCATCTCCAATCCACCCAGCACCTACCTGACACCGCTTTCTTCTGCCGGCGAAAGTCTTACCACCTACCAACAATTTTATCAGGCTTGCTTCCCGGTGATTTGGAAAACCACCAGGTCGTTATTAAAGTCAGCAAGCAAATGCCCGATTCATTAGTCGTGCTTTCCTGCAGATAGATTTTCAGCTCCAGGCATTACATCGATCATGGTTTGGGGTTCATGAATCAACACCGGTAGGTGTTGCGGGCAAATCCAGGATTCTTGATCCTTATACACCAACTTTATCAAGGGGACCTCTTCTTTGTCTCTATTACAATAAGCACATCGCTGGTTACCAGTCATTTGTTACCACTCCTCTCAAAGGAATTTTTGCCGCAAACATAGGTTTTCGGCTATAACAATTGGTGTTCTGTCAAACTTTCTTCTATGGTTTGGGAACATCTTTACCGGGAGACCTTACAAGCCAAACATAGCAAACGGCTATTATAAAAACAATTGACAGAGCAGAACATTTGTGCTATTATTTGTGTCGAATAAACCCTTTCTCTAACATACCCTACCATCCGTGAGACAGCCATGTTAACAACGATAGAACTTCAACGCCAGGCATTGGACACACCCGTCGATCAGCGATTCATTTATCAAACTCAGCACGTCAAAGGTCCTTACACTACTGGAGACTATGTGCGCTGGAAGTTGAACCAAATATTTGGCCCTGATAACTGGAGCCATTCTCTCATCAAAGGCCCGGATTTGATTCCGGTTAATGACCGCAGTGCTTATATCCAGGTAACTGTCCGCCTCGAGGTCCGCTTCGCCAACGATCACCAGGTCGTCCACGAAGATGTGGGGATCTGGCCCTTCCAGGCTACCCGTGGATCAGACCTGGGAAGCACTGTTCCAGAACGATATGAGACCGTCCTCAAAGCCGCCATCACCGATGGGATAAAAGCCTGCAGCGAGTATCTGGGCACCTGCTTTCGCCCTCTAGGTGATGATGCTTTGAACCGCCATATTCGCAAGAGCATACATTCTCCTGCGGTAACAGAACCTCGATCCAGGGTCAAATAACCTGTTTCCACCTCTTTAGGTGACTGCTCAAGTTGGTGCACATCCTGTTGATGAAGTTATTGAGGCGCCGGGATAGCTTCCAAGCGCTTGAGCAATTCTTCGATCACATCAAATCCACCCTGCCAGAATTCAGCCTGGGAGATGTCAATGCCGGCTTGGCTCAGGATGCGCGCGGGTGCATCCGACCCACCTGCAGACAGGATTTTCATGTAGCGCGGCTTGAAGATCTCTCCTTCCTGTTGATATTGCTGGTATAAAGAGAACACCAGCAGCTGCCCGAAGGCATACGCATACACATAGAAAGGCGTGCGGTAAATATGGGGAATTGACGTCCATTCCCAGCGAAATTCCTGGCTTACTTCTACTGCATCCCCAAACTGCTCCTGCAAGTTTTCAAGATAAGCTTTCGCCATATCCTCCACTGAAGCGCCTGCCTGGATCATCCCGTGAGCTTGACGTTCGAATAGGGCGAAGAAAGATTGTCGCATGATGGTTGCATAGGCATCATCTACCTGCCTGAAGATCAGATCACGGCGCACATCTTCATCGCGCTCCTCATTAAGTAGCTGGTCGATCAGCATCATTTCCCCAAACGTCGAAGCCGTCTCAGCCAGCGGCAGAGAAGAATGAAAGGTAAACAAAGTATGCTCACTAGCCATCATGGCGTGGATGGCATGCCCCAACTCATGTGCCAGCGTGGCTACGTCATCAGGCCGGCCTTGAAAATTTACTAAAACCCAGGGTGTCACCTCTGGTGCGGTAGAATAACAGAAAGCCCCACCTTGTTTGCCTTTGCGAACTTCGCTGTCCAGGTGGTTTTCGTCGAAAACTCGCTCAGCAAGTTCTCCTATGCGTGGGTGAAAATGGTTGAATGAATCCAACACCATCTCAGCGGCTTGGTTGAAATCATACCGCTTATCCGATTTAATCACCGGTGCGTAGATATCATAGCGGCGCAAGCGTTTCATTTTCAACCAGCGAGCTTTCAACTCAAAGAAGCGCTGAAACAAGCCGGCATTTTTCTTAGAAACTTCCAGCAGGGTATCCACTACCTGATCGGGGATATCGTTCATCAAGTTGCGCGCCGATATCTGGTTTGTGAAACTGCGCAACTTTACTTGCTCGTTATACCAATCACGGGTCACCGTTTGGTACATCTGACCTAAGAGCGAACTGTCTTCTCCATAAACCCGGTACAGCTCCTGGTATGCTGCTGCGCGCAAATCAGGGTCATAGTCACGGGCATAAACCATCAAACTATCGCGGGTTAGTTCTTTCACTTCACCGTCCACCGTCATTTTATAAACATAACGGTTGGTGATTGTGTCATAAAGGGTTTTCATTGCGTTTATGCCGGTGACATTTTTGATATTAATGATTTTCTCTTCTGGCTCTGAAAGGGTATGCGGTTTGAAATGGCGCATTTCCTCCAGCCAGTAACGGTAATCTCCCGCCTCTGCCATCAAACGCTCAGCCTGCTGGTCGTCCAGCTCTTTCCACCACAAGCTGAAGAATAGAACCCGATTTTGAATATCAGCGATCAACTGATCGATGCGTGCCATAAAGTTCTGTGCCTCTTGGTTTTGAGTGTTCTCATAAAACCATAGGTCAGCGAAACTATTAATGCGATAAGCAACACGACTAATATTCTCCATCTGCTTCACTAAATCCAAGAAAGCCTCAGAGGTGATATCAGCACTTAGAAGATCTCTTTTAGATTCAAAATTCGCTACTTTTTCCTCGACTCCCGAAATAGCGGTTTTGATTTCGGTAGAGTCATAACCTGGAAAAAGGTCAGCTAAGCTCCACTTAGTTTGGAAATACGTATGTACTGCCATGGTCTCTCCCTATGTATGTTGTCTGTTTGAATTACAGTGCCCCCAAAGCTTTCTTATCCCATTTTGTGCATTCGTTACGAACCAGTAATTAACCAGTAAATTAATTAACTACTCATCAAGCCAAATGCCCTGATATTGGATATCCAGCTCAATCCATTAATCATTTGCTTGGGGCATAAATCTTTGCCAATTATACTTCAAGGCTTGGTTTATCCAAGAACAATAAGAAAAATACCGCAGTTAATTTTGCGCTTTTACCCAAATACAAAGATTATTAAACTTTTAAATGTGAAACCTCACCTGAATAACTTCACCATCTTTTACCTGGTAATCCTTACCCTCCAGACGCAGCCTGCCCTTGGAACGGGCTTCTCCAAGGCTGCCCAAGGAAATTAGATCCTCCCAGGTGATCACCTCGGCACGGATAAAACCCTTCTGCAGGTCCGTATGGACTTCCCCAGCTGCTTGGTGCGCTGTAGATCCCCTGGGCAGTGCCCAGGCGCGCACCTCATCTGAACCAATCGTGAAGAAAGTCAACAGCCCTAAAAGCTCATAGGACAATCGAATCACTCGTTTTAAACTTGGCTCTGAGATCCCATATTCTTGCAGGAAGATGCTGGCTTCATCGGGTGGCAGTTGAGCAATCTCCATTTCAAGCTTGCCTTTGATATCGACCACCGCTCCCTTGCGATGGCGGAATTCTACATCCGGAGCGCTTTGCTCCTCACCTAAGTTGAGCACGATCAGTACCGGTTTAAGGGTAAGCAACCCATACCCCGAAAGTATTTTCAGATCATCCGCAGAAAAATCCATATCCCGAAGAGGTATCTCACTTGACAATTGTTGGTGCAAAGTATCAAACAGCGCCTTCTCCCGCTCAATCTCGGCTTTGTCACGCCCTCCGCCCTTCCGGCGTTCATCAATCAGGCGCTCTCGCTTTCGCTCCACTGCAATTAGATCGTTGAGCAGCAGCTCTGCATCCATAGCATCCATATCTCGCTGCGGATCGACGCTTCCCATGGTGTGTGGGAAACCTTCGTCCTCGAAACAGCGCACTACGTGTAGGAATCCATCCATTTGAGCGAGCTGATTAATTAGCGAACCCGGGAGATCGGTGCTGCTGCCGACATCCAACCCGGCAATATCGCCATAGGTAACTTTGGCGTGGATTGTCTTCTCTGGTTTAAAATGGTTTGAGAGCGCTTCCAAACGGTCGTCGGGGACATCTACCACGGCTGTGTGTATCTCAAATCGACCTCTGCTGCTGGTTGCCGGTCGTTTGCCCCCCGTCAATGCGTTAAAGATGGTTGTTTTTCCAGATTGGGGTAAACCAATGATGCCTAACCGCATAGATTCTCAACCGTTCTCCACGAGCCTGGGTAGTTGATCCTGGATTTCTGGATGCCGATCGTAGTATTCCTCCCTCAACAAGTCCATCAGGAGATTGTCATACAAACTGCCATTTTTAAATATCGATTTTCTTTGCCAACCAGAGATTTTAAAGCCCGCTTTTTGAGCCAGTTTTACGGCTGCCTGGTTGCCACTGTGTGTGTAAAGCCTCACCACCCTCAACCCGAGTTCTTCAAAGAGGAATTTCAACAGGACTTCCTGGGCATCAAAGGCGATCCCTGTTCCCCAGAATTTTTTCGCCACCATAATACCTATAGATGCTGACCAGCGCGGTTCTAACCAAACATAGCTTGTCGTCCCACATCTTTCCTGGGTTTTCTTCTCCTCGATAATAAAACGACCATCGTTACGATCGTAAGAGAATTCCCTCTCCTCGTAGCGTTTGCGATACATCACCTCGGTGTAATCTGGTGGCAGGGTCTTGCTCCATGCCTGGGTTTCCAGATCATTGCGAAGTCGTCTTAGAAATAATAAATCCTGCTCCTGCTCTTCGCGCAGGACAACGAGATTGCCTTCAAGCCCCATGAGATGACTCCACCTGAGTTGTCAGCCACTCCTCTCTTAGGAGATCGACCAGGATGCTGTCCGTGTAGATGCCATTTCTAAATCTTACCCGTCTTGACTTACCACATTGAGTAAACCCGACCTTTAAGGCGAATTCCAAAGCCGGTCTGTTCCAATCCGCGATCCATCCTGAAATGTTATATGCTGGGGTGTGGTGGAAGAGATAATCCAGGACTGTTTGTAGCACTTCTCCACCATAGCCGCGCCGCTGATAGTCGGGATAGACGACCATAGAGACTTGCGGGCAGAACGTGTCCCAGCCCCAATCACAGCTGATGTGGCCGATCAACTCCTTTCCTTCAGGTAAAACGAGTGCTAAATTGAAACCTTTCTTTTGATCAGCCCACGTCTTGTAAACCGCCTCTACCTGCTGGTAGGAGAGCGGCAAATCATCAGGAAATTCCCAGGGGATATAACGCCTGCCTGCCAGAGCGGGGTGATTCAGATGCGCGTGTAAAGCTGAGATCTGCTCAGGTTCGAATGCCTGAAGTACGATGCGCTTGCTTTTGCCTTGAAAAAAATCTGCCATTCAAAGCCTCATTTGGTCAAGAACCCCAGTTAACCCAAACTTGACCTTCGACGTATCTTTAGTTATACTAATTTCTAGATATTAAGGTAGCATTGCCGAAGTGGCGGAACAGGCAGACGCGCACGACTCAAAATCGTGTTCCTTCGGGAGTGTGGGTTCGATTCCCACCTTCGGCACCTTGCTTCTCTCTCACAGGGGATTATAACATGCGCTCGCTCTATCACGCGGGAGGGCTAAGTCTTTCTTGCAGCGTCGATATTTGCCCGATTCAGAGAATCCCTTACGAAACCTCACCCGTTCCAGACTATAATCTACAGCTATAAGCATTGAAGGAGGTCGAAAGATGACAACTATAAGGGATGTCCTCGGTGTTATCCTGGGTGGCGGGCGGGGAGACCGCCTCTATCCCCTCACCCGAGACCGCGCCAAGCCCGCTGTCCCAATCGCTGGAAATTACCGCTTAATCGATATTCCTATGAGCAATTGCATCAATTCTGGTATCACCCGCATCGCTGTCCTCACCCAGTTTAATTCTGTTTCATTACACCGCCATATTGCCCGCACGTATATCTTCGACCCCTTCAGCCGCGGCTGGGTACAGATATTAGCTGCAGAGCAAACCCCCCGTAGTGATGCCTGGTATCAGGGCACAGCTGATGCGGTCCGCAAGCAGATCCTGGAAATAAAAACCCCGGACGCCCCTTATGTCCTTATCCTGGCTGGAGACCATCTCTACCGCATGGATTACAGCGCGTTGGCAAGATATCACTGGGAAAAAGGCGCCGATATCACTATCGCTGTTCAACCTGTTCGGCGCGATGATGCAACCCGCTTTGGCTTACTGAAAAGAGACGCAGACGGAAGTATCTCAGACTTCAGCGAGAAACCTAGTGACCCGCAAGTTCAGGCAAACTTTGTCAGCCGGGACGATCCTGAACGCCCATATTTAGGATCGATGGGCATTTACCTGTTTAATACCCCCATATTGATTGACATGCTGGAGAGCAACATGGGACACGATTTCGGCAAAGAGATCATTCCTGCATCTATCCAGGCACAGAAGGTGTTTGGTTTCGACTTTGATGGCTATTGGGAAGATATCGGTACCATTCGCTCATTTTATGATACCAACCTGGCCCTTACCCGGCCTGATTCGCCTTTTAATTTCTATTCTCCCCAGCATCCCATCTACACGCGACCTCGTTTCCTTCCTGGCAGCAACCTCGCCGGCGCAACACTCCACAATGTTTTCCTGGCAGATGGCTGCCGCATTCACCGAGCCGAAATCCGCAATTCAATCATCGGACTGCGCAGTCAGATCGCAAATGATGTCCACATTGAATCGTCGATCATTATGGGTGCTGACTTCTACGAAGAGCAACCCAACCAAAACGACATACCGTTGGGGATAGGCGCAGGTTGCAAAATCGAAGGCGCTATTCTTGATAAGAATGTGCGCCTAGACTCGAACGTCGTTATCCGTCCCTTCCCACGAGGCACGGACATCAATCAGGAAGATTGGGTGGTACGTGATGGCATCGTTGTGATCCCTAAGAACACTTCCCTGCCAACAGGCACCCATATCGCACCTTGATCGATGAAGGGCTGTCCCAAAAGTCTGTTTTATCGTTTTGGGGCAGTTCAGAGTGGGAGGAGGAGATAGAAAACAGGGTGATTTAGCAGGTCATGGGAATAAAGACAGCGTGGACTTCCACTCAAGTGGGAAACAAAAAAGAGACTGCCTTCTTTTAGGACAGCCTCTCAAATCTACATTAATTTACTGACTCAACCACCTGGGTTTGGATCTCAAACTGGGGAGGTTTCTCGATATGTTTCTTAACGGCACACAATTCAGCAGATTTAATCAAAGATGGTAGATATTTCTCAGGAAAGTTGTCTGGAACCTGTATCTCCAGCTCGATCTTACCAACCATACCGCTTGATGGATCGGTTTTTGCCCTTTGCACGATGCTGATCCCGTCCGTTGGTAGGCCGCGTTGTTTGCAAAATCCTAACACATATATTCCTGCGCAAGTGCCAATAGAGGTCAAGAAAAGTGAAAATGGCGTTGGAGCAGATCCATCTCCACCCGCAGATACAGGTTGATCGGTTCTAACAGTGAACGAGCCGAAATGTGCATCCACACGTGCCCCTCCGGGGAAATCGATTTTCATTTCCATGTTTAATTTTCATCTCCACAAAGTGTTTTTCTTATCATACAGTAGATTGGATGCAAACCCGTTCTTAAGGTTACAATCAACTTTCCGCGATTACCTCTGCCTCTTGAGGTGCCTTTCCCTTCCAGAAGAAAGCCCAATACATGTAAATTGACACCATATAGAAGATTATCGTGCCAATAAATGGGGGGCCGAATCCATAGTGAACTTGCATATAGCCTGAAACCGTTGGGCTGAATGCCCAGCCAAAATTCCACGACATAGAAACCAGGCTGGCAACCGTCGCACGGGCGGATGGGTCCACACGCTCCATCACAAATGTGTTGTATACCGGTGAACTCATATTCATCAGTGCCAAGCGGATGTAATAAGCAGCCGCGCTCAACCAGAAAATTTGGGTGAACCCCAATATGATCAGGAAGGGGATCGATAGCGCCTGTGTGATCACCACCAACTGAATCTTCCCCATTCGGTCTGCCAGCGGTGGCGCTAACAACAACCCAATTCCCATGGCTAAAGCCCCCCATGCAAATAAAGCCCCGATTACTGTATCCGGTTGGTGATGTACGACCCGGTAAAACACGTTCATAAATGGCATGATCAGGCCAGCCCCAATCGAAGTTAACAGCATGGGCAGGATCAACCGGCTGAGAAGCGCCGGGTGTTTTACAGCGTAAGCCAAGGGAGCAAAAACAGACCGTTCAGTCTTTTCCAATCGCGGTGTTCGCATCATTGCCAGTGGAATAAGGCCGAGGGCAGCCGCCATCGCGGTGATCAGCAGCGCTCCTCCGTACGCATCACTGCTGGTTGCCGTCACCATACGCACACCAGCCATCCAGGTAGGCAGATATCCTCCTATCCAACTACCAGCAGAGGCCATTGCCATGTTCAATCCAGAACTGAGTGCGAAAAGATAGGTGCGCTCTTTTTCCCCGCTGTTTTCCATCAGGAAAGGTGCCATGGTAATAGCCCAAAGGCTTTGCGCTACCCCAGACAGTATGCTCATGATGTAAAACACGGCCTCAGTTGGCCACAACACCATCCCCAATATACTGAGGCTGATCAAACTTGCAGAAATTAATAGTGAATTCTTTCTCCCCAATAAATCCGCCAGGTAACCAGATGGCAGGGCAGCAATGAGCGAAGTTAAGCTTGTAGCAGTAATCAGGCTCCCCAGCAAAGCCTCATTGAACCCTAGGCTAAGCACGTAAAAATTGAACAACAGGCGGAATACCCCCATGGTTGCCCCGGTAACAACTACATTCATCAAATAAAGACGTGCGTTCGGTTGGAAAGACTTGACTTTGGTGGCATAGTCAACCACAGCGGAATATAGAGCAGTTGCAGGGTTTGTTTTCATCAATTACCTACGTTGATCAGCGCAGATCCTCTTCCAAGAACTCTCTGAGGTTCTGAATGGTCGCAGTCACTGCTCCTTTGCGAGCGGAATAGCGTCTCTCGCCACTAGGTTCTAAAATGATCTGAACTAATCCGGCTAATCGCAGCGCATTTAAATGGTGGCTGACAGTCGGCGCGCGTAAGCGCAGCCGGCGAGCCAGTTCGGCTGGGCTGTGTGGTTTACCTTTCAGATAACGCAGTATACGCATGCGGGTTGGATCTGCCAGTGATTTCAGTGCCCTAAGCAGCTGCTCCGGGACCATTTCGCCAGGGATCAACGATTCGCCAGGCGGGCGTGCCCCGAACATGATCACCAGGCTTGTGGCATTTAACTTGCGTATTGCTACTAGGGGGGAGCTCCAATATGACGGTGCCAATACCAGCTCCTCGATATCTCTCAGCGCCGTAAACCACACGCCCTGTGAAAGGTCTTCCAAAAGATCTTCCAATACCATCCTTTTTTGCTTTTCCTTGGCTTTTTCTATTGCCTGAGATAGACTCTGTTTGATATGGGCTTCTTCCTCAGAGAAGAAAACTTGTTGATAGGCGCGCAATGCACCTAGATAACGCTCGCCAAACTCTGTCGGTCGAGACCACCATTTCAGACTGGTGGTTATCATCTCATTGCTAGATTTGACACTTCCTGGTATTTTTCTCGCCTGCCAGATCTCTCTCAAGGCTCTGATGTCTTTATCCTCAAAGTTCCCCCGCTGAGAAACTTCTCTCAATATCTGTTCTAATTCTTCCGGTGTGTCACCAGACAAATCTAATTTTGGCAATCTTTCGCTGGCGGGAATCTGCCCCAGACTCCACAAGACTGTCTCTCCATCCTTTGGTTGTGGAAGGGAGTGGATCCACGTTAATGGATAGTGCAAAAACGTCACTGCCTCTTCGATGAACTTCCGCTCATCTTCAGGTAACCGTGAACGTACCCCAGCTGCCCAAGACCTCCGTAGCCCGTATCTGTCCGGATTGTGCAATACATGTAACGAGGCAAACATATCATAGGCTGTGCCGTTGTCCCAGATCAACTTGATATTCTTATTGTCTTTCTCCGTCATCTTACTCTCGCCTGGTAGAAAAAGGATGGTTTATTACCCAATTCATGTTAGATAAATATCTAACGCAGATAATAGTCTAAACAAACCGACATGTCAAGTAAACAAACAGAATGTGGATAAACTGTGTAAAACTGTGGATAACTGTTCGTTTTTGGGGAAAACTCGCCCGTTTGTTCGATTATTCCTCTCTATAATCCACCCCCTTTTCTCTACCATACCCTAATCATCTCGTCTGGTCGCTGAAGGAGACCTACTTATTCTGTCTTTATCCACAACCGTTTTGTTTTTTAGGGAAGGGCGTTCTCCTATACATCCACCCAAGATGATTGGCAACCGCCATATATATGGGTTTTGGGCTGCTGATTTCCTTTTATCCACTTATCCACAGCCCCTACTACTACTACGAATTTAATTTATATCCTAAAGAAGATTAATGTGAGCTTTTGGTAAAGTGCTGAAAAATCAAATCCTGAACGGCTTTATCATCCCAGGAGACAAACTCACCGCTCATTTCTGGGGGCGCATAAAGAGATAATGTCACAGCAGATCTTGCAGGAATTTCTGGAGGCAGCAAATTCCCTTCTTCATGTAGGTTGACAAAGTGACTGTAATCGCCTTGATGCATTCCTGCCTGACCCAATCTTCTGATGGTAGCCTGCATTTCCGTATCGATAACCCCAGGGCGTAATGCTACTGTAGTGATCTTTTCCTCCTCTGCTGCCAGAACACGAGTGAACTG
>JACUUU010000364.1 GCA_014859065.1 Anaerolineales bacterium | reverse complement strand
AACAGTGCCAGTGCAGTAGGGTGTCCCCTCGACGAAGACATTGGTGACCGTCCAGTCGTCGGGGAATTTCTCCCACAGGTATAAAACATATTCCCAATCGTTGGTGTACGATTCGGCCTCGAAGCAAAAGGTCTGCGCCATGCCGGGCATATAGCAGGAATCGTAACCGTGGGCGCCGCCGTCAAAGATGACTTGAGACCCACTGAGCGAGGCGATACCGCCTCCTGAGCTCTCAGCCGGTCTGGTAGGAGCTGCTGGGGCAACACCCATGAATGCCGCTGGTCGGGGATGCTCTGCTGGTTCTGGACCTGGGGGGCTATCGACCGCGGACCAATTTACTGTCCTCAAACTGCCCTGGCTGCAAGCCTGTTCGGCTGGAGCTGCCAGTTCACTGATCAGTGGGGTGGTGAGAGGAGATGAAGTTGCCCCCTCCTGGCTGGTGTCAGAAAGGGTTATTGGGTTAGGAGTGCTGGAAAGGGTGGGATGCGCGCTAACCGGGGTAACAACCATCGACAGGAAAACAATAAAAGAGAGAAACCGGAAAGATTTGGTGTACATGAGACCCTCCTTAGGTCTAAATGCAGTTTGTTTTCCAGAGGAAAGACTGGTTTACGCACGGTGAGATTATGGAATTGGTTTAACTATTGTCACACCTCCTTTTCTAAACGAGAATTATACGGATTGAAAGCAATTTAACCAGTTTATACCCCAATGGAAGAAGCGCTCGCCTATAAGCGGCTGCAACCAAGCGCGACCATTGGGTCATATTTGCTGGAATGATTAGCTGGGGGTGGGGAAATTCAGATTGTTTGGCTTCTTTGCCCTCCCGAGCTGTCGACTGGCACGACAGAAAGAAACCGGTTGCAACGTCCTAATTATAGCAGATTTTCAACAAGTTTTGGGTATTAGGGGGAGAAATTATTGCAATTAACCCAAAGCGGCGGGGTTGGAATCCCGCCCTACGAGGGAAGGGGGTTGTAATATGTAGGTCAGGTTTCCATACCTGACAAGGACAGCGGGAGTGGGATCCCGCTACGAGGGGGGGTTGTAAGATGTAGGTCAGGTTTCCATACCTGACAGGGTTAGTTAAGAATATCAAAACGGGGCTGTTGAAATCTTTTTCAGACAGCCCCGTCTCGTCTAAGCGACGCGCTCTGCGTCAAAAAAGTTGATTCAAGCCAGCATCTAGTCCAGGATGATGATGCGCCCTTCGATCTCTGGTGTGACAGGTGAGAATTCCCCGAAGTAATCCGCCAGGGCTTCATCCAGCAGGGGACCAAAGTCGTAGGGATCGACAGCATAGTCACGGAACATGGTGTATCCGTCACCGCCGCGGCGCATAAAGTCATTGGTTACCACTTTATACATCGCGTCCGGGTTCAACGGATCCCAGTCTGTTCCGTTCCAGACATCGACGCTGACGATGCGCTCACCGATTTCCTGAGCGGGATCGATGGTGTAGCGCAGCCCAGCAACCTGGGCAAAGCCGCCGTTCTCACTCGGGTAGCGCCAGGCGCCGTTTTCAAGGGCAGCCTTCACGTAGATACCTTGCAGGTTAAAAGTCGCGATGGTGTTACCAAATGGCAGCGTCTCTAAGACGTCACCCATGGTTACCACGCCTGCCATAATAGGGGCACGCAAACCGCCGCCGTTCTGGAAAGCGATCTGATAACCGGCTTCTGGTTCCACCTCGTTAGCCATCCACAGCATGGCATCAGCCACCAGGTTGCCCATCAGGCACTCACCCACGCGGCAGATGCGCACACCACCTACGTTGATCAGCAGGTCAACAGTCGTCTCACCAACCGGGGTTTCGATCAGTTCCTGCACCGCATCGCGGTACGGGTCCAGCATTCCATCCAGCACTGGGTCCTTTTCCACATCGGTTCCCAGGAAGATCGGGTTGCCACCGTAGGTCAAAACCAGACCTTGGTGATCGAAGATGACATGCAGGTTGCCCAGGAAGGAGCCCCACTGGTAAGCGGTGACGATCAGAACAGGCTCACCAGCCAGGCTCTGCACCACGGTGGGGTATTCGCCGACCGGCGCGAGCGGATCATACTGTGGGAACTCGGGTGGTCCGAATTTGATCGGATCGGTGGGGGTGTAGGTGAAGGAGTGGCTGTGCCCACCGATGATGACGTCCACACCGCTCACGCTGGCAGCCAACTCCAGATCAAGGTCGTAGCCCTGATGGGTCAAGGCGATGATCTTGTCGACTCCCATAGTGGTGAGCTCATCCGCGGTAGCCTGCAGGCTGGTTATTGGGTCAGAAAAGGTGACGTGTGGGCCAGGGCTGGAGATATTCTCGGTGTCAGGGGTGGTTATCCCGATGACACCGATCTCATGTCCACCCCGCTCCAGGATGACGTAAGGTTGGACCAGGCTTGCCAGTTCCGGTTCTTCGAGCGGATCGACTTCGATGTTGCTACTGATCACAGGGAAATCCGATCCTTGGATGAACGCAACCAGCTCGCTCGGGCCGCTGTCAAACTCATGGTTGCCCACAGACATGGCGTCGTAACCGATGTAGTTCATGGTCTCGTTCAGCACTTCGCTTTGGAAGAGAGTGAAGAACAAGGTGCCTTGGAACTGGTCGCCAGCATCCAGCACCAACAGGTTTCCGGTGTTCGCACGGAAATCATCAACCACAGTGGCGATGCGCGGGGTGCCGGCGATACAAAGCCCGGCGTCCGCATCTGCTTCGGTGCAGCGTGCCCCGTTGCGGTTGTATTCATCTACCCGTGCATGGAAGTCATTGGTGTGCAGGATGGTGAGGTTGAACATCTCTATGGTTTCACCCTGCTTGAAGACGATCGGTGCGAAGAGGTACTTCCAGTCAACAGACGCAGTGGTCGTCAGTTCAGAAGAAGCTGACTGCTCTGCATCACCTGTTGAAGTGGCAGTAACCGTGACCATGTCGAAGTCGCCATCTTCGGCATCCGCCGGGATGCTGACGTGGACGATCACATCCGCACTCTCGCCGGCTGCCAGATCGAAGCTGTTCTCAGGCAGGTGTACGTCCCACAGGTTGCCTTCAAAGGTGAGCTCGAAGGTATCGAGCACGTTGCCGCTGTTGGTGAGGGTCAGGGTGTACTCGACCGCCTCACCAAGGTCACCGGAGAGGGCGTCTTCCTCAGGGGCGAGCATCAAGCCGTAAACCGCGTTGGCGGTGGTGGTCAGTTCTGAGTCAGCGAAGACCTCAGGGTCGCCTGCCGAGGTGGCCGTGATGGTCACCATGTCGAAGTCACCCGCCATGGCATCGGCCGGGATGGTAACGTGGATGATCACATCCGCACTGGCGTCAGCCTCCAGTTCGAAGATGGTTTCGGGCAGGTGCACGTCCCACTCACTTTCACCCGCTTCTAACTCGAAGGAATCGAGCATGT
>JACUUU010000028.1 GCA_014859065.1 Anaerolineales bacterium | reverse complement strand
CTCATACTCGAAGAAGGTTTCCACTTCCCAGCGTATAGCAAGTATGTCCACCAGCACCACTCTCACTCTTCGTCGACCCCTGGAATTGCCAACCCCAGAATGTGCTGTGGGATTCCCAGGTATCGAGACTCGTGATTGCGCTCCCATTGTAGCACCAGGAAATAAATGAGCTATAGCTATCTAACAACTGACCAAAGGCATTGTAGGCTTCAGCACCATCGGTGCGTATCCTGCACCCCGCAATGATTAGCTCATCATCCGATAAGCTCTCCCATTTTGCCTGCATTTCAGCTTGCAGGGATCTGATGCTTTCCTCGGACACGCCTTGCTCCCGCAGATCACGCACATAGGATTCGAGGTCACCAAACTGCACCTCAACAGAAAAAGTGCGCGTCTCAACAGGAGCGTACTTGCTGGCCTCTAAGGCTGGGCGCAAATGGTCTATTACGTGCTGAATTTGCGCTTCTGAATACCCCCGACCCTCTAACATCTGCCTGTAGTTCTGGATATCTGCTTCTATATCCCCACTGAACTCCACCACCCATGAGAAGGTTTGGGATCCGGCAGGAGTGACTTTGTCAGCGTTGGAAATGCCTACAAAAGCCGTGCCAAGCACCGCAATCAACAAGGTGGTAATGATTATTAAAAAACGACGTTTTCTGATCATATTAGCCTCCCTTTTTCTGCTGTTCAAATTATCTTATCTAAACTTATCTGATATCAGGACAGTTGCTTCTATATCAATCGAATAAATAAACTTGGGTAAAAAATTTTTCTCGGTTCACCTCCTGGTTTATTGATGAGGAATTAAAGACACGTCCTGTCAATCCAATCCATATAATCCTCTTAGAACAATGTTTCATCCAGTTTCATTTTGATTTTTCTGATTTCATTTTTCGCCAATATAATTGGCTTAAATAATATAGATGAGAATGCAGGGAAAATCTACTGTGGATTCTACGAGGTTTTACCTGTGGATATCCACAGGTTGACCTGAGATTGAAATAGGCTATACTAAAACAGCGATAAGGTTGTCAGGGTTAACGTAATTACATAAGAAAGATAGTGTGAATGCCGAAAATCATCGATTTATCCTGGGATATGGAGCGATGGTTCCCCTGATAGATAAATCCGAAAAGTGTCAGCAGGTGGCGATATTAGTATCGAACATCAAGGTTTTACAGCAAACCTCTATCGAAAGGTCTTACGATATCAGCGGCAAGGTTTGCCTGTAATCCAGTTCAATCCCTAATAATTGCGTGTATTGAAGTCATGGACGCGAAAGAAACTCCCCGGTCAAATAGAGAATACTTTTTCCTCGAAAACCATCCATTATACAAAAACACACTGTTTATTCTTCTTGCACTTTCTGCATTATTTACGCTTATCTGGGCGTGCTTGGTAACTTTTTACAAACCTTACAGCGGTTTGACTTGGTCTTCTACCACCGATATAGTTACTTCAGTAGATCCCAACGGATTGTCTGAAGGTTCGATCGGAATAGACGACCAGATGCATGCAGTAGATGGTAGCGAGGTCTATGATGCCCGCGATTTTCTCAATGGGTTTACAGATGACATGGCTGAAACTACTGTGGAGCGCGACGTGGAAACTATTTCAGTGCCACTTCGTCCTACCCAACCTTCACTCTTGACCGTGCTAAATCGATTGTCTCCCTTGCTGGTGGCTTTTATATTCTGGTTAGTAGGTGCTCTTGCCCTGCGCTTCGGACGACAAGACCGGCTGACCATCCAGTTCTTCCTTTTCTGTTGGCTTATCACGGTGATCATCGGGTTAGGATCGATTTCTCCCCACGCACCCATATGGGTAACATGGGCTTTTTCCCTTATGCTTTGGTGGGCTGGTCCATTGATCATTCATACTCACACGCTTCTGGCTGGGTATGGGAAAAACATTAAAGTGGAACGAGCAATCAAGTATCTTTACGGTATGGCACTCCTTTTCAGCATCCTGGATTTCTGGCGGTTGCTCCAAGGTGCTCTTGGCCCACTTTTGATCATAAAAATCATGTGGTTAGGATTGGCTCTGCTTGTTGCTGGTTTTTTGATCTATATCGGATCTGGTCAAAAGGCTGCCCCCGATATTCGCCGCAGGAATCGCATTGTAGGGTTAGCCTCCCTATTGGCATTCGCTCCAATCGTGCTTTTATCACTCTTCCCCAATGCCATGTATGGGAAACCGATTCTCTCTTACGAGATGTCCTCTCTAGCCTTCCCCGTGCTCGCATTTGGCTACATTTACGCCGTTCGCCGTTATAAGTCAATCCACCTTGAGCCTTATATAAATCGCACAGCAGCCTACGGACTTGCAGTAATTATGGTTGCGGCAATCTATGGGGCGATTTATCTATCATCATCTCAACTAATCCATGTAAATCAACCTGCCATATTCATCATTTTATTGGTGACCACGCTGATATTGGTATTCACGGCCTATCCACTCTACTATTTTATTCAGCGGCAGGTCGATCGTGTATTTTATGGTGTCTGGTACGATGATCTCGAAACGGTGAACCTCTTGGGCCAGTCTCTTCAAAAGGTCAGCGGTAACATAGAAGACATCATCGCTAACCTTTGCCAGGCACTGTACAAGGTGCTACAGGTAGAATACGCCAGTGTCCTACTTTTCAATGGAGATTTGATTTCATCTGGCAAACAGAGACATTCTACAAAAGCTTGCCGTTCCATGATTGAACCCATAGATCTGAAAGATTGGTTTTCTGACTTACACAATAAAAGAGGTAGCGAAATTGGCCCAGGAGCTGACCTGGTGGAAACAACTCCGTTATCCGCGTCTGTCGCTAGAAGTATTTTAGGGAAGAACCCTCAACTCTGGCTTCTATTGAGTGGGCGATCCGAATACCTGGGATTACTTGTGGTTGGCCCTATTCGTGGCGGAGGTATATTTCTAAGCAAACACAGGGAGATGCTCGAAGTTGTCGTCCGCCAGGCATCGGCTGCCCTGGAGAATCAGATGTTATTGCGCGAGGCCCGCCAGCATGCCGAGCAAATTAAGGAAATGCACCGGCAGGTGCTATTGGCGCGTGAGGAAGAACGTAAATGGGTGGCGCGCGACCTGCATGATAAAACAATTCAGAGGTTAGTAGGTATCCATTACCATCTGGCAAATCTACGCAATCGGCTCGACACTTCTACAGCTACTGAGTTCCACACTTTTGAAACAGAATTACGCTCAACCATGGAAGAATTGCGACGCATATGTACTGGTTTACGCCCACCTGAAATCGAGATATTAGGGTTAGAACATTCTATTCAAACGCGATTGGATGAAATCAAGGATCAGGTACCCTTCAATATATATCTGGAAATGGATGGATTAGATGGGGTCGAGATCTCGGAAGAGGCAGGAACGAGTCTCTATCGCTTCATCAACGAGGGAATAATCAACGCATTCAGGCACGCAGATGCCAATAACGTCTGGGTTAGGTTAAAGGTTACTCTAGCTGACAGAGTAACTGTCGCAGTTGAAGATGATGGTCGCGGTTTTCAACTTCCAACCAATATAAACGTTTTCACGAACAAAGGTCACTTTGGCCTGGTTGGGCTTAAAGAACTGGTGGAATTGGCTGGTGGAGAGATGTCCATTCAATCCAAACCCGGTGAAGGCTGCTCAATCAGCGCTTATATTCCAATTAATGACTCTGCGGATCGTGTCAAGCGAAAATGAAACAGGGTATACGCCATAAAAGGCAGGTAGAAAGATGAGCGTCAAAGTCATTATTGCTGACGATCATGCCCTCGTTCGGTCAGGCATACGCGGTGAACTTTCTCGCCACCTTGGGATTGATGTGGTCGCCGAAGCCACGAACGGCGATGAAACCTGGGAATTGACAAAGAAACACCATCCGGACGTGCTGTTACTGGATATCAATATGCCGGGAATGAAAGCTTTTCACATTATTCGGGCATTAAAAGAAGAAGATGCTCCTCCCAAGATATTAGTATTGACCGCTTATGGCGACACAACAACCATCTTAGGGATTCTGAAAGCCGGAGCAGACGGTTACCTGCTAAAGGAAGAAGACCCGGCACTGATCTCAGAAGCGATTTATAACCTATCGAATGGGGAAACCTGGTTGAGCCAGGCGGTATCAGAAAAAGTTCTTGAAGTCTCCGGGGGGAAATTGAAGGTAGTGAGAGGAAATGAGTTGACTTCACGAGAGCGAGAGGTGCTCCAAATGATGGCCAGGGGTGATACCAATAAGAAAATCGCCATCAGTCTTCAAACATCTGTGAGGACAGTTGAATTCCATGTGGGCAACATTCTTGAAAAGTTAGGTGTCGAAGGGCGGGTAGAAGCGGTAGTCTGGGCGAAAGAGCACGGGTGGGTTTAGTAAAGAAGACACTTGCTCCTATCAAGTATTATATTGACAGCTTCTGAATGTACTTTACCTCCTCCTGCCTGGACTGACGATCCAAAACGCCAGCGCTCCTCTGATCGAAATGAGTATAAAACCTCTTGACTGCATCGGTTCCAATCTTGTTCTGAAAATTTCTTTGGGCTTCTATTAGTACCGGTTGAGATACAACAGCTTGGAAATAGCCCCTTCCACAGAGTGGCAATAAAAATCCGGACCCTCCTGATGGTGATCCAGCTGCTGCAATAAGACATGATGCGTCAAAGAACAGCAGGGTATTTCGGTTTATTTTCATTCAAGGGTAGTGAAAAAATTTTCGGCTATTTTTCTTGCTTCCTGGTCAAGTCGATCTTCTTCGAGAAATTCAGCGATTTCGCTTCCAGTATATTCTCTGAGTGAAATATCCTCCCTGGTTCTTGTCGCCCACAGAAGCAAATCGATGCTCCGTTTAGGAATGCGATAAGCTCGCCCAAATTTTGATGCGACTAATTTTCCTTGCCGGATATAACGGTAGATGGTTTCTCGATCCAGCTGTAGATATTCGGCTGCCTGCTCAGGGGTAAATATTTCACTTGGTCTTTGCATTGATCTCTCCTTGATCCTATTCTAGCCTATTTGGCATTACTTATCAATACTTCACCATCTATTTTTGAAAATGTTTACGAATGATGCTCGCTCTCATATGAGACCATTACCGAAAGAACAATTATATGTTAAAAAATAAATCCCACTCACTCGACGATCACGTCATTATCGCCGATAACGGCTATGCCCACATCTAGGCGGGTGAGGACCGCGGCATCATTGAACCTTCATCTGGAAAAACCAAAAAAGAAGTGAGAAAGTTATGCAGCGCTACTTAGTTGTCATCGAAAAAGCGAATGAAAATTTCTCAGCCTACTCGCCAGATCTCCCAGGTTGTATAGCTACCGGAAAATCTAAATCAGAAGTAACTCAGAATATGACCGCTGCTATCGAAATGCACATCGAAGGCTTACGCGAAGATGGGTTGCCGATCCCTAAACCCAGCTCTAAGGCTGAATATGTCGCTGTCTTTGAATCAAAAAAGTGATTTGCTCTAATTTAGATACGTAAGAAGATACTCCTTCGTAAGATGCTCCTATTATAAATTAACCACCAGGCTGAGCCAACTTGTGGAATTATGTTATGGATATTCTCTTATTCTTCTGGCTTGGTTAATTATCCTCAGAGCAGAGATAAGAAAGGCTGGTGGAATGGTTTGCCAGTCGTGCTTTTTATCATCACCCCTCTACCGCTGCCAGCAATTTCCCCCTACGGTTGTAGACCTCAAAGTGGACACTTGGGGCTGCGGTATCCTCGAAATTCACCCGCACCTGGCCGAAATTCTCCTTAGAGAGGACGAATGCCGGAATCTGCTCTTTCACCGCACCTGAGCGTATGGGTCTAAAGGTGCGGCTGGAGAGCCAGTTGGTGTTTTGCCTGAAAGGCGATGAACAAAATTCCCAAAGCGGTAAAGAACGCCCCTGGGGGCCATACAAGTCGGTGCGAACTGCATGGGTTGAATGCAGGTCACCAGCCAGGACATAGACTCCGCCAATGTCATTGGCAGCCAGGAAGTGCAGAAAACGGTGGCGCTCTTTAGGAAAGCCCGACCAGCGGTCACGAGCCAGGTCGACCCACAGATCATAGAGCAGCGAAGAGGAGCTGATGATGAATTTGACGGGGAAACGATCTTTGACGGCTAATAACCAGTCCTCTAACACTTTCCATTGTGCTTTTCCGAGTATGCTCCTACCCCGCCAGCTCTTGACGCGCATGGTGCGTGTGTCTAGAACGAAAAAAGCCGCGGCTCCAAAGGTGAAGGCATATGCCAGCGAACCGGGATCGCCTGGGGGTAAGGCATATTGCCCGTTGGTGTCCAATGATAGCGGTGAGATCATGGATGGTGCGTGCATACCCTGGTGCTCCCAGTATACCTGCAGCGCATTCTGCACCCGCTCGAGCGGGAGAGTGCGTTCCTGGCTTGGCCTCAAGCGCAGCGCACGCATGACACGGTTCCAGATGGGAATCTGAGCCTGTGTTCGGTCGTAATCCTTCCAGGTCCAATCATCATCGACTTCGTGATCGTCGAGGATCATGAAAGCCGGCAGGTTCTGCAGGAGATGGCGCAGATTTGGGGAAGTCCATACGTGAGCGTATACCTGGCGATAATCTGACAACGTAGTGGCAATTTTGCCGATGCTGTTGTGTTTACGTGCATCGGCATAGATCTGGTCACCCAGCATCAAGATAAAACGGAGATCGTCCCGCTGGCGGCGTTCATCAATCGTCTTGAAGATCAGGTCGCTGCTTTTTCCTTTCGGTAAGAAACAAGAGCCAAAGGCAAAGGTGAATGATGTCTGTTCGTTCTCGGCTGGGAAAGTGGTGAATTTCGGGAAAGGACTCTGGTTTGGGTTGGGCGGTGCGTTGGTCAGGGTCAATGCGTAGTGGTAATGGGTGTTGGGCGCAAGACCCTGCACTGGGGCGACGCCAGCGAAACCGGTCTCTGCAGTCAAGGGTGGTGAGGTGGCGACTAGCTGGGCATCGCTCATATCCGGCTGCTGACCGATCCAGGCGTGCAGTCTTGCGGAGCTATTTGTCCTTCCCCATAAGTTTACGCTGTTGGAAGAAAGGCCTCCAATTATCGGGCCTAGCACTAGTTCAGACATTCGGGCTGACCTGCTTTCTCTTAAATATCATTGGATGGGCTGCTGTCGTCGTTACCATCATCGGCGTAGTTTGATATCGTGTCTGCAGGTGAAACTCCGAGGGTATCTGCAGAAATATGAAGCCCCACGAAATTGGCAAAGGTCATGTCTCGGAAAGGCAATGATTGGATTTTTTGCACGTGTTCGAAGAGTGCTGAGTAACTCTGTGATAAACGCGTTTCCCAGTTCAAGCCAAGGTGATGGGACATTGCGCGAATATCATCGCTGCTGCTACCTTCGATTTCTATGAAATGACCTAAGGGAAGCTCATCCACACAGATTAAGACCTGGTTCAAGCTGTAAATGGTGCGAATCTTCTCGTAGATCAGGGAGACTTTATAACCAAGCGCCTGGAGCAGTTCTACAGCAGCGTCGAAATCACTTACGGTGATCTCTATTTCCTGGCGGGAACGGGCGCCGCCCTCATCGCGGCTGGGGCTTTTATATGTCAGGCGCGAGTGGTTATCCTTACGCAACCTGAGAACCTGCTTATTGCGTGTGAGCCTACCAGTAGAGGTGTCAAAGCGGTAATTTATTTCACTGGTGCGGGCTTGCCGGGGTCGGGCGCCTAATACCTGCAGGCGGTACTTTAAAGCCTCGATATCCTTAACATAATATTTTACTTCGATCTCAACCGACACTTAGCAATGTTTCCTTTTGCTCTACGCTGTCACCGGGTTTCACCCGCAAACGCAGCACTTTTCCGGGGTTCGGTGATTTCAACTCATTCTGCATTTTCATAGATTCCAAAATGACCAACACATCGCCTTTTTCGACCTGCTGCCCCTCATGAACCGGGACAGCCACTACCAACCCAGGCATGGGCGCCTTGAGATGGAACTCGCCTTGTTCGGCTGGCCCTCCGCCCATCGAAGCTCGCAGCCTTTTTTCGCGCTCATCCTCAACGATGACTGGATGGAGTGACCCGCGTAACAGCACCTGCCAGCCATCATCGGTCTGGTAGACAAATGCTTCGTAGGATTTGCCGTCAACTAAAAGCGAAAATACCGGTTGGTCTTCAACCGATTCGAAATCTACCTCGTAGAGTTTGTCATCCACAATAATATGCCGTTCGTCCACAATCTCGATGGCAAACTCTCGATCAGCGATGGTTGTAACGTATTTCATGATCATCCTTTGAAGTGATTTAGTTATGAAGACTTCAGAACCCACTTAGCGGTGCATGCGCTCCCAGCGTCCAACCCACTTCCAGTTACTGGTATCACGTTCACCGCGTTGGATGATGTGGGCAGAGCGCTGGGTTTGCTGGTGGGCAACCAGGGTGGCAAAAATCGCAGCGATATCATGACTGTTTTCTCCACTTTCTTCATCCATGTCCAGTGAAAAACGCTCTTCGACAAAACGGGTGTCGAATTGACCACCAACAAAGCGCGTGGAATCCATCAGGCGTTGGTGAAAGGGAATGTTGGTGCGCAAGCCAGCAAGCTTATATTCTTCCAATGCACGGCGCATACGCAGGATCGCTTCGCCACGCGTTTCACCATGAACGACCAGTTTGGCGATCAGTGAGTCGTAATAAGGTGATACCTGGAAGCTGGGATAAAGGCCGGTATCGACGCGCACTCCTGGCCCGGTTGGCAAGATCATGTGGCTGACCACGCCGGTTGAGGGCAGGAAATTGTTATATGGATCTTCGGCGTTGATGCGGCATTCGATCGCCCAACCATTTAAGTGAATATCATCTTGAGAATGGCGCAGTTGGCGGCCGCGCGCGATGCGGATTTGTTCTTTTACGATGTCCAATCCGGTAACCATCTCGGTCACGGGGTGCTCCACCTGCAAGCGAGTGTTCATCTCTAAGAAGTAATAGTTCTTATCCTTATCAACCAGGAATTCGATTGTGCCGGCGTTTACATAATCGACAGCCTGGGCGGCGCGTACAGCGACTGCACCCATTTCTTGACGCAAATCCTCGTCATCGCCAATGAAGGGAGAGGGTGCTTCTTCTAAAAGCTTCTGGTGACGGCGTTGAAGGGAGCATTCACGTTCACCCAGGTGTATGACATTGCCGTGATTGTCTGCCAGGATTTGAATTTCGATATGGCGGGCGCCTTCAACGAGTTTTTCAAGGTAAACGTTTCCGTCCCCGAAGGAGGCTTCAGCTTCCCGGCGCGCCTGGTGAAGCAGATCTGGCATTTCTTCCAGGGAGTTCACTTCGCGCATACCTTTCCCGCCGCCACCTGCGGTGGCTTTGATCAATAAGGGAAAACCAATTGAAGGGGCAACAGTTAACAATTCTTCATTGCTAAGCGACCCTTCACCTTCAGTCCCAGGCACAACAGAAACACTGCTGGCTGCTACCGTGGCACGGGCAACTTCTTTATCACCCATAGCGGCAATAGAGGAAGGTTTGGGGCCAATGAAAATTAAACCTTCATCTATACAAGCCTGAGCAAAGTCAGCGCGTTCAGCCAGGAAGCCATAACCTGGGTGGATCCCGGTTGCACCGCTGGTCTTGGCAGCCTCGATAATTTTATCTGCGCGCAGGTAAGATTCCCGCGATGGTGGAGGACCAAGCAGGTAAGCTTCGTCAGCATAGCGGACGTGTAAAGCGCGCCGGTCAGCTTCGGAATAAACAGCTACTGTTTGCATTCCCAATTCTCTGCACGCCCGGATGATGCGAACGGCAATTTCACCACGGTTGGCGATCAGGACTTTGTTGAACATGGTATAAATTCCCTGTTTAAAAATTCTAAAACTCTTTGGTTAAATAAATCCGGATAATCCTGCGGGAGCATGTGTTCAGCTGCGGGGACAAGCCATAACTCCGCATTGTTGATAGCCTCAGCGATTTCTCTTGCGTGCTGCGGAGAGGCGTGTTCGTCATCAATGCCCTGGATGACAAGTGTTGGGCAGGTGATTTTACTCAATTCACTTCGCATGTCCCAGGTCAAGTTGCGTTCATTCATCCAACTGCTGCACCAACCCCAAAAGACAGATTCGGTCTTGTCACCATGGACTCGCTGCAACTTTTCTCTGAATTCGACATCGGTTTGATAGGTTTGCTGAATAGCATATATCCCCACAGGCATCGTTTCTTCAACGAACACATGCGCAGCAACGGTTGACAAACATGCTACTCGATTGGGCTGCCTGGCGGCGAAGTAGAGCGCAATCGTGCCCCCATCGCTGTGACCGAGTAAAGCTGCTTTGTTAATTTTGAATTCATCCAGGAGGCTTTCCAAATCCTGCAGGTCTTCTTCAAAGGATGGCATGGAGAAATATCGTCGTGGATCGGATTTTCCATAACCCCAGCGATCGTAGGCAATGACTCGGTAGCCCGAGCCAGCAAAGAAGGGGTATTGATCTCGCCATGATTTGGTTGAACCTAAACCATGGTGGAGTAAGATTACCGCAGGACTATCGAGGGATCCGTAGATTTCGACGTACAGCTTGTGGTGGTTAAAACCGAATCTCCCCGAAATCTCAGGCTTTATCGTAATTCGCTCCCCATTTTCCGCGGTCACCATTGGTTCAAGACATTCCTTTATCTATAAGGGGATGCAGCCATGTTTCTTGGCTGGATTAGCATCGCGTTTATTGGAGAGCATTTCCAGCGCATTGATCAGCCGCGGACGAGTCTCGCGCGGCTCGACCACATCGTCGATATATCCTCGCGAAGCAGCCACATAGGGATTGGCAAATTTCGCGCGGTAGTCTGCGACCAGTTCAGATTTGCGTTTTAGAGGATCTTCAGCGGAAGCCAGTTCCTTTCGAAAGATAATATTGACGGCGCCATCCGGGCCCATGACAGCGATCTCAGCCGAAGGCCAGGCAAGATTCACATCCCCACGGATATGTTTGCTGCTCATAACGTCATAAGCACCACCGTACGCTTTTCGGGTAACAATGGTCAATTTTGGCACTGTAGCCTCACAATATGCGTAAAGCAGTTTAGCACCATGACGGATGATGCCGCCGTGTTCTTGACCGGTTCCGGGCAAAAAACCAGGCACATCAACGAAGGTAACCAGAGGTATATTGAAGGCGTCGCAAAAGCGCACGAAGCGGGCAGCCTTATCGGAAGAGTCGATGTCCAGCACACCGGCGAGGACATTGGGCTGGTTGGCGATGACGCCGACGCTGTGTCCTCCCAGACGGGCGAATCCGACGGTAATATTGGGGGCAAAATATTCATGGATTTCAAAGTATTGCCCGTCATCCACAATCAGCCGGATAACGTCTTTCATCTCATATGGCTTGCTGGGGTCTTCCGGTATGATGGTGTCTAAAGTTTCTTCCATGCGCAGAGGGTCATCGCTGGTCGAGACTAAAGGCGGGTCTTCCATGTTGTTCTGAGGGATAAAGGAGAGCAATTTGCGGATCATGTAAAGAGTGTCTGCCTCGGTATCGGTAGCAACGTGACATACACCAGAGGTTTCCGAATGAACGCTGGCGCCCCCCAGGTCTTCGAAGGAGACGTTCTCGTGGGTAACGGTTTTAACCACCTCTGGCCCGGTTACAAACATATAAGATGAGTTGCGCACCATGAAAATAAAGTCAGTTAAAGCTGGGGAGTAGACCGCGCCACCAGCACAAGGGCCCATGATTGCGCTTATTTGGGGGATGACTCCGGAAGCCAGCGTGTTACGCAGGAATATATCGGCGTAGGCACCGAGGGAGACTACACCTTCCTGGATACGGGCACCACCTGAATCGTTCAACCCGATTACCGGCGCCCCGCTTTTAAGTGCCATGTCCATGATCTTGCAAATCTTCTCAGCATGGACTTCTCCAAGGCTGCCACCAAACACGGTGAAATCCTGCGAAAAAACATAAACCAACCTCCCCTCGATGGTGCCCCAGCCGGTGACGACGCTGTCTCCGAGAAATTTTTGTTGGTCGAGACCGAAATCACTGGTACGATGGACGACAAAAGCGTCTACTTCGCGAAAGGAACCTTTATCGACTAAGAGATCGATGCGTTCACGGGCAGTCAAGCGGCCGCGCTTGTGCTGTGCTTCTATCCGTTCCTGCCCACCTCCCAGACGGCTTTGAGCTCTAATTTCACGTAGTTGTTGAGTTTTGGGGTTAACAGTCATGTAGACCAGCTCCTCATGATTCCAAATCCTGCTTGGAATAGTTTTTTGTCCCATTTGAAAATTGTAAATCCGGTAAGTTACCTTGAATGGAAGCCCTTTGCTCACCTTTGAAATACCGTTTGCTTTTAGGGTTGATCGAAGCCCATAGGGTGAAAACCAGGAGAAGGGCGTTCGCTGCAACCAGGAACGGCAAATTTGGCAGACCGGATGATGTGTTGGCAATCAATAAACGGTCGATCCAAAAATATATTGAAAACAGGACTGGGACAACAAGCGCGGTGGCTGGAGTCTTAGGATGACCTCTCCAAATCATCCACAGCAATGGGATGCCAATTATTGTCCAAATCAACCCTGTCAAGGTCAGATACAGTGCAGGCACCCCTGGCAGGGATACCAGGACATCCCACAACTGAAGTGCTCTGACAAATCGAATCAAATGAAAACCTAAAAAAATTAACACCAGCACAGCAAGAAGGGTTACGCTAAATGGGCGTTTCCTAATCGACAGCTGCTGAATCCCTGGTATCTGCTTTTCATGGCTGGTTTTACTGATTACCTCACTGTTATCAGTCATAAAGATATTCCTGCCTGCGGAAAGTTAGGCGATCGCCAGAGTAATTTTACCCAACTGCTCTCCCTTCTCCAATCTTTCCTGGGCTATTCTAGCATCGGATAATGGAAAAGTGCGGTCCAGAACTGGCTTTAATCGCCCGGAGAATATCAGCTGCATTACTTTAGCAAATTCGGTGTGAGTCCCCATTGTGGATCCAATCAGGGAAATATGCTTAGCGAACATAAAGCGATTATCAAATTCAAACTTGGGTCCACCTGTATTCCCAACCGTCAGGATGCGACCTCCTTTTCTAACGGCGCGCAAGCTGGAGGGAAAAGTTGTCCCAACATTGTCAACAACTACATCTACGCCACGCTTACCTGTCATTTGATAGATCACTTTTGACCAATTTTCATCTTTAGAGCGATCGATCAAATGGTCAGCGCCCAAAGATGCCGCTACCTGAAGTTTGTTGTGATTTGACCCAACTACGAAAACAGTCGCGCCGCTCATTTTAGCGATATCGATGCTGGCAGTGTTGACTCCGCCTGATGCGCCTACAACTAAGACACTCTCGCCCGGGCGTAAATTCCCGCGCGTGATCAAGGAGTGCCAAGCAGTATGGTAAACTAACCCCCCGGCTGTCGCGGTGTGTTTGTCAAAACCTTCCAGCAAGGGGTACAAATTGGCAGCGGGGACTACAACGTACTGGGCGTACGTTCCCCGGCGGGTTTCACCGAGCAAGTCCCAATCGACGCAGCGGTTATCGTAGCCATCCAGGCAGAACTCGCATTGTCCGCAGCTTAAATTGGAGTTGATCACTACCTGATCTCCAGGAGTCCAACCAGCGACACCATCACCCACGGCTGTGACTTCCCCTGCTCCATCTGCTCCGGGGATGTGAGGGAAGGTCAGTTTTAAACCAGGCCAACCTTTGCGCACCCAAATATCGACCCCATTCAGGGCAGCGGCTTCTAATCGGACCAACACTTCTCCTGGGCCAGGTTCAGGATCAGGGAGCTGGCTGTATTCTAGGACTTGTGAGTCACCATGTTTGTGGAATACAATCGCTTTCAATAGTAGCCTCCTTTTGATGAGATTTTTACTCCGTTTAACATATGAATGTTGGTCGTTGATGGGAGATAAGTTTCTCCAAGAGGTAATGCTTTCGAAGAATACTTATAGAGCCAATACAGGGTCTTCCCATCAGCTTTTATTTCTGCTGTGAGAAACCCCCCAGGGTAGCTGCTTTGGATGCCCTCTAGTTCTGCGAACCTTTCAGGCAAGAGCACGAATAAGAGATTATTACCAGAAGGTAATGGGTTGTCAGGTGAGCTCCAGGGATGATTGATATCGATACCTTCGATATGGGGTGCCAAGAATCTTAAGCTGGGGATTGAATTGTAACCCATCCGGGAGCCACCAAAGAAAAGGACTTCGAGATCATCTGGTTGGGTTTTTAAATAATCAGCCAACTGGTGAGCGACCAATGTGTTTTCCCCACCGAAATTGCTGCGGGGGGTGTAATCGAAGACGTAATACCGCACGTCGTCAATGCCGATGAAAATGATGATTCCAATCGCCAGTAGATTAACCAGACGCATTCCCTGGGGCCATAATTTGATCAGATGCCGAGCGCTTTCGGCTAAACCATAGCCGACCAACAAGGCGACCGCTGGTGATACTGCCACATAGCGTTGGGCGGCAGGGGTACTCTCACTCAAACCCACCATGATGGTTAAGAATATCAACCACATGCCTAATAGGGTGGTGCGGTTATCCCGCAGTTTTGATAATAAGAGAACTAGACCGAAGAAGAAAAGCGCGGCTGGCAAAGGGCGCAGCAGGGGGACACCTGGAGTGTACCACGCCCTAAGTGGTTGGTGGGCGTATGCTAGCATGCTGGTCCAGAATTGGTTGAGCAGGATTTGAAATTGTGATTGACCGGTGATCGCTGTCTCGTTTACCATCCAACTACCGAGTATACTGGCACGCCTCATTGGAGCCAGGAATTCGTCGGGACTGCCAAGGTAATAAAGCGCCAGGGGCATCACAGTCACCAGCGCAGCAGCTCCCATCAATAATATTGATCCCAGATGCTGTCTGATTTGGTGGGGATTAATCAACCCTACAACAACTAACCAGGAAGGGATCAGCAGGAACAGGAGGCGCGCGCTGACGTAAAAATATTGGGAGAATCCTAATGCCAGCCCAGATAGGATTAAAAAGCGGCGGTTCTCATAATGCACTCCTGACCATAACAAACCCAGTACAACGATAAACCACAAGCTGTCCCAAATATTGTTCAAGCCAATTCGGCTGAAGTGATTATGAAAGTGAAAAGCTGCCAGGAATATCGCTGAAAACAGCCCAGCACGTTCCCCGAACATGGATCGACCTAAAAGGTAAACCGCTACGACAGTTAAAGAACCGGCGATCACAGATAGGATGCGCAGCGCCAGAATGGTCTGTCCCAGCATAGAGATGGGTATCGATTGTATGAAGAAATAGAGCGATGGAAATGAAAACCAACCGACCTGGAAAATATTATTGGCATCTCCATTTACGAATTCCAGTGCGCTCAAACCCGCTGAACCTTCGTCTCCGGTTAAAACAATGGGGATGTTGTTGATATAGACCCCGCGGATCAGAAAGGCAAGAAGGAATAATGATGCCGTTATGAACGCCAATCGAAGGGGAATGGGTTTTCTGTTTTCCTTGAACTTCCAACCAGAAAGTGTGACACACCCGACAGCTAACACCCAGATGAAAATAGCCACAACGGGGGAATTCATCTGCTTACCAGTCCCGGCAGCCAGCCAGGCGATCAATCCAAAAACTGGGCTGATAAACAAACAAAAGACCTGCCAGCTTTTTAAATCTAACCAAACTTTTAGTGTCTCGAGCGAGTGGTTTAGTCGCGAAGATGAACTTGTGGTCTCCATTCTATGTATACTAAGAAGGAATAGGACGAGACCGCTGATCAGCCCTACCCACGTTGCCCATTGGAGATTTTGCACCCACTCCTGTTGGTAAAGCCAGATGCTCAAGCCGACCAATGTAAAACCAGCCAGCACCATTAGCAGTAAAACCAGGCGGTTAGGCTCGTTATTGGCGTAGTCAAATTCAGACAACTGGGACTCGGTGTCGCTGCTGGAAGCAGTGAATAGTTCCTGATTGGACGGGTTTTCTACCATAAGTTGTTGGTCTAATAATCTCAGCTTGGATCTGAATAACTTACTTAGCCATTAGCGTAAGCCAGTTTCGAGCCGGCCAATCACTGTACGCAAAATTTCGCTGGTTCCCTCATAGATTTCAGTAATCTTTGCATCCCGAAAATAGCGTTCGACTGGCAATTCCTTGGAATAGCCCATACCACCATGTATTTGAACAGCTGCATGACTGACAAACATGGCTGTTTCTGAAGCAAAAAGTTTGGCGATAGCAGCTTCCAGGGTAAAACGTTCGCCGGTTTCTTTAGATTTCTCTTTTGCCATGGCTGCGTTATAGACTAACAGGCGGGACGCTTCGATGCGGGTTTTCATGTCTGCCAGCTTAAAGGAGATCCCCTGAAACTGACCGATTTTCTGGCCAAAAGCTTCCCGTTCTTTGGAGTATTCTACGCTGGCTTCATACGCTGCTTCGGCAATTCCGAGCGATTGGGCTGCGATCCCGATCCGACCTGCATCCAGCACCGTCATGGCGATTTTGAATCCTTCTCCTTCCTCACCCAAGCGATTCGCCACGGGTACACGGTAGTCCTCGAATACGATCTCACTGGTGGCAGAGGCACGGATGCCCAATTTAGGCTCGGTTTTTCCCAGGTTGAACCCTGGTTTTCCCGTTTCAATAATGAATGCGGTGATGCCTCTATGGCGTTTGTCAGGATCCGTCATCGCGAACACCAGGATAAACTCTGCCACCGGGGCGCTCGAGACCCACGACTTCCTGCCATTGAGAATATAGTAATCCCCATCGCGAGTTGCGCGTGTGCGCATAGTACCGGCATCGGAGCCGGACATTGGTTCGGTGAGCGAATATGCGCCCACCGATTTTCCAGAAGCAACCGGTTTCAAGAACTTCTGCTTTATCTCTTCTGTGCCAAATTTTAACAAGCCAAAACAGAACAACGAATTGTTCACTGACATGATTGTGCCGTGAGCGGCATCTGCTTTGCAAATTTCCTCTAATGCCAGGACGTATGCAAGGGTGTCCATCCCTGCACCACCGTATTCCTCAGGGATCTCGATACCCATGAACCCCATTTCACCCATCTTTTGGACCGTATCTTTGGGGAATTTTCCAGTTTCATCGAACTCTACAGCAGCGGGAGCAATTTCATTCTGAGCAAAATCGCGTGCAGTCTGGCGGATCATCTTGTGTTCTGCACTCATCGAGAACAAAGCAATTTCGTTCATAGCAACCTCCTGATTGGATTTATTTTATGAGAGCCGAATGCATTATAGCATGGGGTTAAAGAGCATGCACCTACCTTTGACCGATAGGGTTATCCAGAGTACAATCAAAGCATAAATTACTTTCTCGGAGCGGAATCAAATGACAGAAGCAATCTCCCCTGAAATATTTGATCATATTGCTAAATTGGCTGCTTTAGAATCCGCTTCTTCAGAAGCGGAATATCTGCGCCGGCAGCTCAACAATCAATTGAATTCTATACAGGAGCTGGTGAACATTCCCGTGGACGCGTCCGTTGAAACCACATCGCATGGTGTTCCCTTCACTGCGAGGATTACCCCCGGTTTGCGTGCTGATGAATGGGAACCGCACCCCGACCCGCAGGAGATTCTCGGTCAAGCCCCTCGAGTTGAAGATGGCTACATCATCGTCCCTGATATTTTACATGAGGAGTTGGAGTGAACATCCTTGATTTATCTGCTTATCAAATAGCTGATCTGGTAAAACGCGGTGAAATTTCTGCTGCGGAGGTCCTGGAATCAGTACTGGAACATATTCATACGGTTGATGGTCGCTCAGGGTCGCTGGATTATGATGGATCCAGTTTAGAGGATGACCAAAAAGTACATGCGTTCATAACTCTGGCTGAGGATAGAGCTCGCTCACAAGCCGCAAGTTTGGATCAGCGTCTACAGGAAGGTGAAGATATCGGTCCATTGGGTGGTGTTCCCTTTACCGTGAAGGACATTTTTTGTGTAAAGGATATGCGGACGACGGCAGCTTCACGCATCCTGGAAAATTTTATAGCTCCATACTCCGCTACACCCGTTGCCAGAATGGAAGCTGCTGGTGGAATCCTGCTGGGTAAAGTAAACCTGGATGAATTTACGCATGGTTCTTCGAGTGAGTCATCGGCATTCAAACCAACCCCACGCAATCCCTGGGCGCTTGACCGGGTTCCCGGTGGCTCTTCGGGTGGCAGCACAGCTGCTGTTGCAGCTGGAGAAGGTTTTCTCTCGCTGGGGACAGATACGGCTGGCTCGATTCGACAGCCTGCGGCATTCTGTGGAGTGGTTGGTATGAAACCCACTTACGGGCGGGTTTCTAGATATGGTTTGATCGCTTTTGGTTCCTCGCTCGATTGCCCTGGCCCGGTTGCAAGAGATGTACGTGATGCCGCGTTGATGCTCAATGCGATAGCAGGTGCAGATAAACGGGATGCGACTGCAGCAGCCCTTGAAGTACCTGATTACCTGGATGGATTAGAAGATGGGGTACGGGGGCTCAGGATTGGGTTATCACCTGACTATTTCCGGGTTACCTTTCCTGACCCGGAGAGCGGTGAAATTCGAGAGGAGCCCATCTCTCCAGAAATTGAAGATGCAGTCCTGCGGGCAGCCGGGAGGTTAGCTGAAGTTGGTGCTGATATTGTGGATGGCGTGCCGATGCCGCACAACCGCTATGGTATCCCAGCTTATTTTGTCATCTCGCGTGTGGAAGCTGCCTCCAATTTGCATCGCTATGATGGCGTGAAATATGGATACAGGACGCCTGATCAGGTCAAGGATTTGCACGAGTTGTACCGAAAGACACGTGCGCAGAGCCTCGGTTACCAACCAAAATTACGCATCTTGATGGGGATGTATGTGAGCGCGGCCCAGTACAGCGAGAAGTACTACCAACGTGCGCTGCGCGTGCGTACTCTAATCCGCCGAGACTTCGAGCAAATTTTCGATCCTCAGGGAAAGTACCGCCTGGATGCACTGCTTACCCCTACAACACCTACCAATGCCTTCCCAATCGGCGCAGTTTATGGCGACTCGGTTCTCATGCAGTACGCTGACCAGTTAACAGTGGCAGCCAACCACGCTGGAATACCTGGCCTTTCTATCCCTGCAGGATTTGATGCGGACGACCTGCCCATTGGAATCCAACTACTTGGCGCAGATTTCTCAGAAGCCATCCTATTGCGTATTGGACGTGCATTCGAAATGAACACGGCAAATGATGAGTGGCGCAAGAGAACATGCTTAATTTTATAAATAGATCATAATATAATCGAACTCGAAATAAGGTAAAGGGAATGAAATTATATACGATTGGTCACAGCAATCACGACATCAGGTATTTCATAAAATTATTAAGAGAAAAAGGTGCAAAAATCCTAGTGGATGTTAGGTCTGCTCCTTATAGTCGCTATAACCCGCAATACAACAAGGAAAATCTTGAGCATTCATTGAAGCAGGAGGGCATCCACTATATCTATGCAGGTAAATACCTTGGCGGGAGACCTGCAGACCCAAGTTGTTATCGAAGCAAGCAGATTCCTGATGAAGGAGCAGACTATCTTAATGAAGTGGACTATCTAGAGGTGATGAAGCGAGATTGGTTTCTTAGAGGCATTTCTCGCCTTGAAATGCTAATAAATGAGCAGAATACCGTAATTATGTGTAGTGAAGAGGATCCGGCACTTTGCCACCGCCATCACCTCATTGCCAGATATATGATGATCAACTATCCCGATATGGATGTGTTCCACATTCGTAAAGATGGAAGTGTCTATGGGGCGAGATCGATTATGTCCACAGTAGACAAACCACCATCCGAACAGTTACGGTTATTTTAACGATTGGATAAAACCAATGCGGTTATATACGATTGGGTTTACACAAAAGAGTGCTAAAGTTTTTTTTGAGATTCTAAAAAAGCATGAAGTGCAACTGTTGATAGATATCCGGTTAAAACCAGATGGGCAGCTAGCCGGTTTTACCAAAAAGAACGACTTACCTTATTTCCTTGTAAACCTTGCCTCTGGTTGTCTATATGAACACGCTCCAGATCTTGCTCCAACAAAAGAAATACTAAAAGATTATCGGAATGATGGTAATTGGCAATTGTATGTGGATCGCTTTGAAGCATTGATGGATGATCGAGGAATCCCAGAAAAACTTGATCGAACAAAATTTGAATCATTATCTAAAAATGTGGAGGAAATATTTGGTCAACCAATCAGAACAGGTCCTGGTCATTTTGTCCTTGATGGACAAGGTTCTCGTTCTCTTGGTACGATTCGTCCAAACAGAATAATCAAAGCCATATATGAACAGGAGCCAGGTGGAAGTATTCGTTATCGGCTTGGTTTTGAAGATGATGCCAAAGATATATATTGGTTATCAGTTACAGATTTAACTTGGCGTTACTATTGCGATTTTCAGCGACGCAAAGGCCTACCCTATC
>JACUUU010000363.1 GCA_014859065.1 Anaerolineales bacterium | reverse complement strand
TTATTTGGTTATTTACCACGAAGAAATTACCTACCCCAACCCCTCCCTTAAGGGATGGGCTTTTTTGCCACGTGGAGCGCGAAGGACACGCAGGAAGGCGTATAATGTTAAAACGTTCAAACATTCCAACGTTTCAACGCTTGCCATGTCGCTGCGAGTAACTCCACAGCTACAGCGCAGACCGTGGATTCTAAACAGATAAGCCATCACCACTCTATCAAATGGGGTTGGGGCGTGGAGATACCTCGGTCGCAGCGACGGAGAGAGGGTAAAATTGGGGGATAATGGATCAACAGCCTCGAGTTAGATGTCTGGTTTGCGGGAAGGTGAAGCCGGGAGTAGCGCAGGCGCTGCAGGTGTGCCCAGCGTGCATCCAGCAGCGCTATGAGCAGGCGCGCCCACATCTGGAAGCTGTGCATGCCGGTTCCAGGGTCGAGTTCAATTTGCCGCAAAGCCCGCCGCGAGCCGAGGGCGGTGTGCCCTGCCGCTTGTGTGCGAATGAGTGCCTGCTGGCGGAAGGCGAGCGCGGCTTCTGCGGGCTGCGGACTGCCAGGAACAGCAGGTTAGTGCACCTGGCAGGGACGGCGCGCAGCGGGCTGCTGCACTGGTACCGCGATCCCTTGCCCACCAACTGCGTGGCAGCCTGGGTTTGTTCGGGGGGTAAACAGCGCGGCAAACACAACCTGGCGGTGTTCTATGCCGCCTGCACGGCGAACTGCTTGTTCTGCCAGAATTGGACCTACCGCCAGGCAGACCCGCGCCGCGATAAGCTCACCAGCGCGGCTGATCTGGCATCTAAAGCCAACCACAGCACCCACTGCGTGTGCTTTTTTGGGGGAGACCCTTCAGCGCAGATGCCGCATGCCCTGATGAGCGCCGCGCGCCTGTCCAGGCGTGGGGTGCAGGTGTGCTGGGAGACCAACGGGATGATGAACTCCAATTCCATGCAGGCGGCTTGCGGTTATTCCCTGGAAAGCGGCGGGTGCATCAAATTCGACCTGAAAGCTTTCGATGAGGGGGTGCACCGAGCGCTGACCGGGGTCTCGAACCAGCGCACCCTGCAGAACTTCGAGCGCTGCGCCCAAAAGTTTGAGTCCGGCAGGGAGACTCCCCTGGTGGTCGCCAGCACGCTGTTGGTGCCCGGCTACGTGGATGCAGAGCAGGTGCGGCGTATCGCCGCCTTCATCGCGGCGATCAATCCCGATATTCCCTACGCCCTGCTGGCTTTCGCGCCCAACTTCTATATGCCGGATCTGGAGTGTACGACTGTGGAGCAAGCTCAGGAAGCCGAGCAAGCCGCCCGGCAGGCTGGGTTGAGGCGTGTGCGCATCGGCAACCGCCATTTGTTGGGGTTGGGGTTTGAAGTTTGAGCGTTGGAACCTGGAACGTAGGACCTTGGAACCGATTTCCTTGAACTTTGAGCCACGTGAAGGCAGATTTGGGCTCTTGATAAAACAGAACATTTGTGCTATTATTCGAGGGGGAGTATATTTAAATGAAGCATGCAGATGACAAGGGAGGGGGGTTAGCGCAGGCGATATTCGCCGGGTCAACGGGGACAGCGACCAAGACAGAGGTATCCGCGCGCCTGCGGCGCTGGTGCATCGGGTTCGAGAACTGGTGTGAGCACCGCCGGCACAGCTATCATCCCATCACTAACCGCGCCGGGTTGAGAATTTCGCGTCACTTCTTCGAGCACTGTGGCAAATTCCCCTGGCAGGTCACGGCGGCCGACGTTGAGGATTATGTAGAGCAGCTCCAAGAGCAGGGGTATGCACTCAGCACAATCAACTACCACCTGAGCACCTTGGCGAGCTTTTACCGTTGGTGCAGCCAGAACAACGTCGATCGCTACTGTGGGTCAGACTTCAACCCCCTGGCTGAATTCAAAAGACCTTCAGGCGAACTCTACCAGCATGCCCACCTGTGGAGCCGCGCGGAGGCAGACGCGCTGCTGGGCATTTTGGAGAGCGACGTGTGGATCTTGAGCAAGCGCGATGCAGCATTTTTCACCTGCCGCTTCCTGTTGGGGATCAGCAATCGTGATCTGCGCCAGCTGCAGTGGGGGCAGATCGAGGAGCAAAAGGCAACCAGATGGCTGAACCTGGGTTCCGCAAAGGAGCGGGTGCGTTTAGAGCCGCGCGCCTGGCATTCTCTGGAAATTTACCTGCGCGCGGCTGGAAGACTCAGCCCGCAGCGTACTCCACCTGCGGAGGCTTATATCTTCGCACCGCTGGTGAACATGGGCTATGAGATAGGCGGCAACCAGCCGCAGGATTGGGATGAGAACCGCTGTTTGCAGGCAATCACGCTCCGCAACAGCTTACAAACCTATGGGAAACTGGTGGGGATTGGGGCAGAGAAGCTGCGCCTGCCGAATTTGCGCCACACCGCCGCAGCCTGGAGGCTGGAAGCTAGCGACAGCAGCAAGCAGATCGATGTCTTCCTGGGAAGCCCGGGCATCCTTCTCACCCGCAATTACATCGGTCACCTGCGCAGGATGATGCGCACTCGCGGGGAAGAGACCTTCGTGGCGAAGGTGCCGGCAGCGCTGCCGGTGAGAAGACAGTTCAAATTCCAACCCGGGGACCGCATACAACACGGGCTTTACGCTCAAATCCAACCGTCTGGAGAACTGCAAGAGATGCTAGGCCTGGATGTCAGAGGGCTGGATTTTGAGATCGAAGCGATGCGCTGCCTGGAGCGGCGGTTGGTGGTCGAATTGGCAGAAAAGCACCCCAGGAAGGAATTGATCGACCTGATGGACATGTCCACCCGGGCGGCGGTTTGGATGGCGCGGCTGATCGACAGCGAGAAGAAACTCAAGGCGGAGGGCAAGGGCGATGAAGCTTTTGTGGAGCAGTTCCTGGATGCGATGAGACAGATGGCTGAGAAGGGAGGTATCCCATTCGATCGCGAGCGCATCTTTGCCGATGCCCTGGAAAGCGATCCGGGTTTGGCAGTCAGCAACCGCCGGCTGGTCGAAGAGATCGCCACGACCCGTTTGATCATGCGCCGCAGCTTGAAGCTGGCGATGGAGACCGCCGACCTGAGCGAGCTGGTGCGCTGGACGGGGGTTTATGGGGAAACGAGCGCACGCTTATGCCGGCTTCTAAAAGCGCAGGGGAATGAAGTCGGGCGGGTTGCTGAACATCTCTGGGAGGTCGCCCAGCGCGCCATCAAAGAGACCGTGGATGAGCTGCGCAGAGGCTGATCTTCTGACAGACGCACCTATCTATCCCTGGCGCTGGACGAGGGCGTACATCATCAGCGCCTCCAACATGAGTTTGAGCGAGTCACCCTGAGTCGAGAAGCGTTTGCGCTGTTTCTTCAAGAATCCGAAGCGGAAGGGGAAGTGCCTTTGCAGCTCACGCAGGTACGGGCGCGTGTAAAACCTGCCCGCTGTAGCCGCGGAATCGATCAGCATGGGGGTGAAGCAGATGCCCATCATCTCC
>JACUUU010000027.1 GCA_014859065.1 Anaerolineales bacterium | reverse complement strand
AGCGCAGAACCCGAAGAGGCTGAACCCATTACCGATGAAGTCGAAGCAGAGCCTGCCGCCTATGAGCAAGAAGAAGAACTGGTCAGCGCAGAACCCGAAGAGGCTGAACCCATTACCGATGAAGTCGAAGCAGAGCCTGGTGTCTTAGAACAAGAAGAAGAACTGGTCAGCGTAGAACCCGGCGTCTTAGAAACGAAACCAGAAGTTTCGATTGATATAGCTATTGATGTGAACACTGCTTCTCTAGCGCAGTTGGAACAAATTCCAGGCGTAGGCTTTATCGTTGCGCAAAGTATCATCGATTATCGAGAGAAACATGGAACTATCGAGGATCTGGATGAACTGGCCGATATCCCCGATATCGACAAACCAATCCTAGAAGAAATCCGACCATGGCTATTCATTGAAACTCTAAAGGAAGAACCAGTTGAGGAGATAAGTAAAGAACCCGAACTTCTTGACGCCTGGCATGCAATAGAATCGGGGAAGATCGAAGTTGCTGTAGGACAGTACCAGCAGCTGATTAAAGATCACAGGTATTTGGATGATATCATCCTAGACCTGACCAATGCCACACAGCTGTACCCAGATGAAGTGCCTGTATTTGTGGCTCTAGGTGATGCATACTTCCATAACGATGAATTACAAGAAGCTTTAGATGTCTATCTCCAAGCAGAAGAATTATTAAAATAAAACCAAACCGGAGGATTATATTGGAACAAACATTAGTGCTCATAAAACCAGACGGTGTCCAACGTGGTCTAATCGGAGAGGTGATCAGCCGACTTGAAAGACGCGGTTTGAGAATTGTAGCAGCGAAATTCCTGGCAGTTGACCAGAAGCTTGCTGAAACTCACTATGCGATCCATGAGGGGAAACCGTTTTATGAAGGATTAATTCGTTATATAACCTCAGCGCCAGTGATGGCGATGGTTTGGGAAGGCCCAAATGCCGTACAGGCCGTCAGACAGACTATGGGCTCAACACGTCCAACCGAAGCACAGCCAGGCTCTATTCGGCATGACTTTGCATTGGAGGTAGGTAGAAATTTAACTCACGCATCCGATTCGGTTGAGAATGGAGTGGAAGAAGTAAATCTCTGGTTTAACACTGAG
Organism: Anaerolineales bacterium; assembly: GCA_014859065.1. Lineage (GTDB taxonomy): Bacteria > Chloroflexota > Anaerolineae > Anaerolineales > UBA4823 > Kmv39. The sequence goes on along the minus strand of JACUUU010000027.1, from coordinate 19,465 downwards.
GAATTAGTAAATTGGGCAAGATCGATCGATCCCTGGGTTTTTGAATGATCGATCTTGATTTCAGCAATTAATTGTTACCAGGAATAATCATCAATAAAACACCCGTGGTAAAATAAAAATTGTGCCCCCATAGCTCAGAGGATAGAGCGCTGCCCTCCGGAGGCAGAGACCCGCGTTCGAGTCGCGGTGGGGGTGTATTTATTTAATCCCGACCTTATTTCGCTTCCATACCACCAAGATGTCTGAATTATTCCATTTTCATTTGGGGGAAAAATAATGCATGTTCTAGTGGCTTTTTCTTATTAATTTTTTGGTCTAAAACTTGCACCAAAGGCAGGCAACACACATTTGAGGATTTAACGTGATTCGCCCATTGATTTCCCGACTCATCACCATACCTGCATTAATAATCCTTATTTCACTAACCCTGACTGCCTGTTATAAAGAAGGCAACAACCCATCTTCACCAAACCTAAATGGTTTCGCCACGTTCGAAGGAACGATCTTCGTTGTAACTACTGGTGTCACCAATAACTTATGGAATGACTCTGGATGGGATATTAGTGACTCACCCATAAATACCGACCATCAAACAATCCCTTTAGATTGCACCCTCTATCCCCACGCAGAGGTGAATAATCAATGGATTGGTGGTTGCACAGGTAAGATCCTGGTGCCTCACAATGGTGCTGAACACATATCAGTTATGGTTTCCAATCAAGATGGCAGCATGACCGTTTTCCAAGTTGCGCCACAACCCAGCGCTGCTCTTCCATAATTTACATAATTCTTTAATTCTCTTGTTCTTACCACCATTAGCTCAGAATAAAGCTGTTTATGTACGAAAACACCTGGCACAAGACTTGCAACTTTTGAGGTTATCTATTAGACTTACCATTATCAATCATACTTTTCAAACCTATGTTGCCTTCAACCAATATCCGTCAATCACCCGCATTACGCACTCTCACCACTGCTCATCTAACTCAAACGATGACTCTATTGGAGTTAGATGTGCTGGATTTAAATCAAAGAGTTGAGTCTGAGCTTTCCAGTAATCCAGCCTTGGAAATCAGGGAAGAGAGGCGATGCCCAATCTGCAAGCAAACCATAACCAATAACAGACCATGTCCACGCTGCTCAGCGCCGACTTCTCTCTCTCCAGATGATCCAATTGTCTTCGTATCACACATTGACGATTTCCAAGAACGTAGGAGTAGTTATTACGAAGAATTTCCAGAAGAGAGTACCTCGCGAGATAAAGAAGACTTACCTACATTTGTGCTCAAACAGATTGCTCCCGATCTTCAACCACAAGATCAACTTATCGCTGCTTTTATACTCTCAAATCTGAATGAAGATGGCCTGCTAGAGATATCGATCGTGGAAATCGCCCGCTACCATCATGTCCCAATTTCCAGAGTCGAGAACATTTTACAATTAATTCAAAGAACAGAGCCAATTGGTGTTGGATCACCCTCACCTAAAGAAGCACTATTGGTGCAATTAGAAGTTCTTAAGGAAACTCAACAGGTACCATCCAAGGCAGAAAAAGCCATCCGTGAGGGATTAGATCTACTCAGTCGCCACCAGTTCCCTGATCTGGCTCGTTTGTTGAGGGTAACAGTCAAGGAAGCACAGCAGATTGCTCATTTTATTAGTGATAACCTGAACCCTTTTCCTGGCCGTGCTTACTGGGGGGACATTCATCACGGGAATGAAGCTCCACTCAGTGTGTATTCCCAACCAGATGTTGTCCTCTCTTTATTAGAGGGTTATCAAGAATCACCAATAGTTGTTGAAATTGTCTCCCCCTTTGCAGGATTAATTCAAGTAAACGCTGAATTCAGACGCCTTGCTAATCGGGCTTCCCCCGATAATGCAGATCAATGGAAATCTTATCTGGAACGGGCTGACCTGCTGGTAAAATGTTTGCAACAGCGCACACACACAATTGTTAGATTAATGCGACATTTAACGATAATCCAGCGTCAGTTCATTCTTAAAGGAGATAGCTACCTGCTTCCAAGTACGCGCGCCAATCTAGCCGAAGAGCTGGGAGTCCATGAATCGACAATTTCTCGGGCTGTCGCCAACAAGACCGTCCAGTTACCCAGTGGCCAAATTATTCCATTAGCAAAGTTTTTCGACCGCAACCTGCATGTCCGCACTGCTTTAAAGGAGATCGTTCTGAATGAAACCAAACCTCTAACCGATAGCGAGATTGCAGCTTTGCTAAAAAAGCGAGGATATCCGATTGCCAGACGAACTGTTGCCAAATACCGCGCTATTGAAGGAATTCTTCCATCCAATATTAGAAAAAACCATACTGATGGATAGAATGGTTATACTTATATCAACTTAATTGAATTAATATTTTTGACTCATGGCGCAATAAAGTTGGTTTAACACTGATGTCCTATTAATTATGAACCGGTCGCAAATACTTACTGCCTTCTCCCTTCGCCGCCGAAATCGCCCCACCCTGGCTGACATAGAAATTTTACTAGACCTTTTACCTGAGGCCACATTATTGTTGGATGTTCATGAGGATCTTATCCTGCTCTCCAACGCTCGGGCGACCGAGCTGACCGCTTTCACCCGAGCGGAGTTGGCAAGATTAAATCCTGAATCAATTTTCCCAGGGGTAGGAGCAAAGGGTCTCATCCGAAATTTAGATAAAAATGAGAGCTCCTTCGCAACTTTAATAAGAACACACAATGGATCTGAGATAACTGTCGACATCGAATTGACTCCTCTCGATCAGGAAGAGAAGTGGATCTTGGTGGTTCTAATTCCATCCACTCATCGCCAGCGACAAGCTGACGACAACCGGCGGCGCGAGGAGCAGTTCCTTAACATGCTGGTGCTTTGCCAATCTTTACAAGAGCCCAACATCGAAAAAGGGATCCACAAAGCATTGGAGGCAGGTCATAAATTAACTGGTGGAGACGTGTTGGTCGCATATCTAGTAAATCCAGTAGAACCAGGGCTTACCCGTGCTATTCATGTTGGTCATGGAGAACTGCTCCCTCAACATATCCCTCCTGATGAAATCACCACACTACTAGAGACATATTTATGGATGCCAGGCAAGCGTGCCAATACATCATTGCAACGTGCAGCTCGTGTAGCTAACTACACTTACCTAGCTTGCACCCCTTTAGGTGACCCGCAGTCTTTATCTGGAGTATTGGTCATTGCTGGAACTGACCCCGGTCCCTCCGATGATTTACTGCCCCTCTTGTTGATCCTTGGGGCGACAATATCTGCCACGATCCAACACCATACTTTTACTAACAATCTTACAAATAACCATCGTTCACAGGAATCTACGATTATTATCGGAGATATGGTCAAAGAAACCGTGATGGAAGGTTTGATCCAGTTAGCACCCGATTTGACAATCGTCGAGATGAATCCTTTTGCTGAGATGGCATTGGGTTTTGCCAGTCTGGAGGTATCTGGTCAACCAATTGATAATATTTTAGTAGGCCCAGATAACTTAATACCTGCACTTCAAGCTGCTCAACAAGGTATTCCGACTCACAACCTTGGAAATGTTCACCTTCACCGTCGAGATGGTGTAGCTTTTCTGGCTCAACTCAGAATTCTTCCATCTATTGTTTCAGATCAATTAGAGGGCATCCTCATTTTCCTCCGTGATCTCAGCGAACACGAACAAGTACAGCTTCGTAACCAGCAATTGGAGCAGCGCGCTATTCTAGGAGAAGTTACTGCCATTTTTGCTCACGAAGTGCGCAATCCAATTAATAATATAAGTACTGGCCTCCAATTAATGGCAATGAACCTTCAAGAAGGTGATTCCCAACGGGAACTTATCAGCCGCTTAGATCAGGATTGCAACAGGGTTGCCCACTTGATCGACTCTATCCTCTCTTTTGCCCGTCCAGCTGAGCATAAGATAGAACTTGTCGACATAAACTTGTTGATTGATCGCTTATTAGAACGCTGGCGTCCACGCATGGCGCGGGTAAAAATTCAACATCACCTACTTAACGCCTCCAAGAACCCGTACGTGAGCGGCGATTCACGTGCATTGGAACAAGTATTTACCAATTTGGTTAGCAATGCTGTGCAAGCGATGAACGATCAAGGAGGTACACTCTCCGTAACCATTCGAAATCAATCGATCAACAAAGAGAATGACCAGGTTGAAATTAGTGTTGCTGATAATGGGCCAGGTATCTCTGAAGAACACCGCCAAAGAATATTCGAACCATTTTTCACGACTAATAAGAACGGCACTGGATTGGGATTGGCGATCGCAAAGCGCATAATCTCCGCACACAAAGGCGTGATTAATGTGACCAGCGTCCCTGGTGGGACCGTGTTCCAAGTCCTGTTGCCCTCAGTTGATGGAAATAAAACGTTGGATAGTAAATAACTTAACCCTATTGCAAGGAATTATTCATGACTGCGACCGTATTAATTGTTGACGATGAAGAAAATGCCCGATTAAACTATGTTGAGTTCCTGAGTGGTCGAGGTTATGAAACAAAAGGGGTAGCCACGCTGGCTGCCGCACGCGAATCAATTCGCCGGGGGGACGCAGATATTATCTTACTTGATGTGATGCTTCCAGATGGGTATGGACCCTCTCTGCTCGAAGAAACTGCTTATATGCCTCTCCGCCCTCCAATAATTGTTATCACCGCTCATGCTGAAGTGGAGATGGCAGTTGAGGCAATGAAAAACGGAGCCCACGATTTCCTGCAAAAACCAATAATCCTAACAGAATTAGAGAAATCCGTTCAACGAGCCAGTGAAACGGTTTCGATGCGCCGCGAACTAGAACATTTACGCCAAAGCCAATTTCAAAATTTAGATTTTATCGTTGGGAATACCCCTGCAATGAAAGCAGTTATCAGTCAGGCACAACGTGCAGCCGCAGCATCTGTATCAGTTTTAATTACCGGTGAAACGGGAACAGGCAAAGAGGTGCTTGCCCATGCCTTACGAATGATGGGACCGCGTGCCAGCAAACCTTTTATTGATATCAACTGCGCAGCTATTCAAAGCACTGTATTGGAATCAGAGCTGTTTGGATATGAGGCCGGCGCATTTACGGGAGCTGACAAACGTAAACACGGACTTATGGAGGTTGCTGACGAGGGCATCCTATTCCTTGATGAGATTTCATCAACTCCCCTTGATATCCAGGCGAAGCTGCTGCGTGCATTAGAAGAGCATACTTTCCGCCGAGTCGGTGGAACGAACCCTATCCATGTTGATGTTCAAATAGTAGCTGCATCTAACCGAGATCTACGAATGATGATGGAGCAAGGATCTTTTCGGGAGGATCTCTACTATCGCCTTAAGGTCGTAGACCTTCACTTACCTCCATTGAGAGAACACAAAGAAGATATCCCCGATCTAGTTGGACTATTTATCCGTCAGAATAACTCCCGAATGGGGGTAAACATCACCGACATCACCCCTCGTGCGATGTCAGCATTAAAAGCGCACAACTGGCCAGGTAACATTCGCGAACTAAAGAATGTCATCGAACGTGCTACATTATTTTGTGACGATGCTGCGATTGATGTCGCTCACTTACCCTTGGAATTAGTGAACTAAATACAAAATTGATTTCAAGTCAGGCAGGTGGGTAACCACTTGTATGGCATGTTTTTTGCAACAATCCAACGTAGGAGACTTCAACATGCCAACATTTCCGACCCCACCTAACAATACCCGTTTGGGTTTCCATTATTTCCCTGATCTTGATCACTATTGTGCTCGAGATTTACATACCTACCTGCCAGAAATGAAAAGCATGGGTGCTACCTGGATTACGTTGATCGCTCCTCCAGACCGGTCTATTCCTGAACCATTTCTGGGTGGATTAATCGATGAAGGTATCGAGCCCATATTACATTTCCCATTGTCGTTAGAAACATTTCCTACTGCACGTGATCTGGCATTTCTTTTTAACAACTATGCCCGCTGGGGTGTGCATTACGCGGTCTTATTTGACCGTCCCAACAGCCGCTCTGTATGGCCAAAATCAGCCTGGGCACAGACACATCTGGTGGAACGTTTCTTAGATCATTTCATCCCTCTGGCTAATATCTGTATGCAATGTGGATTAATCCCGGTTTTTCCGCCTTTAGAACCTGGCGGTGATTATTGGGATACTGCATTCTTAAGATCCGCGTTTGAATCCTTATTGCGCAGAGGCCAAGCTGACCTTATCGGATCAATGGTAATTGGAGCATACGCTCAGGCAGGAGAACTACCGCTGAATTGGGGAAGCGGAGGTCCCGAGAGGTGGCCAAGTGTACGCCCATATTTCACTCCTCCAGGAACAGAAGATCAGCGAGGTTTCCATATATTCGATTGGTATATCGCCACAGCAGAAGCAGCTCTCGGTACATCGCCACCTCTTTTATTGTTTAAAGCCGGCAGTCGCACCACGAGCAATCATGCAGCTAAAATCAAGAGCATGGACGCTAATACCCATGCCTTACGAAACCTGGCTATCGCGAAAAGTTTGATCGCCAGTTCACAACCACACAGGTTAACTTATCTAGACAAATCAACACTGGACGCATTAGCCCCCATTCCACCACAAGTGCTTGGGTGTAATTTATGGTTGTTATCAGCTTCATCTAAATCCCACCATTTACCACAAGCTTGGATCACGCCTGATGGCAGTGAACGCGTTTTTGTGCGTACTCTAAAAAAATGGAATGACAAGCGGAACTTCGCTGAAATGGAATGTGAAGAAAATGACCTGATAGATGGCATGAGTATTGCACCAGACAACCTTAATCAGAAATCATCGTCAAATAATCAAGATTTCTTCTCGATTGACACTGAAAATTATTCACACGGAAAAACTCTACCCATAGATTTCTACAAGCGAGCCACATTGTCGACAAACTAAACGGTCATAAAAAAAACGAGACGAATGCTGAAACGTATGGGCAGTGTGTCGGTTGGTATCTACACCGGACAATCACGGAAAGGCGAGGTACTAGATGATAGAGAAAAAAGATTCACCCTTAACAAATAATTCGATCACCCAACCAGTACTGAAAGTCCTGGGTTTAGGTGGCGGTGGGTGTAATGCCATCAACCGGATGATGGAATTAGGCGTTCGAGGAGTTGATTTTATCGGTGCAAACACTGATAAACAGGCGCTACGATCCTGTCTAGCTCCAGTAAAAGTCCAACTTGGTCCTAGATTGACGCGTGGATTAGGTTCAGGTGGGGATCCAGCAATTGGAAGGGCTGCTGCTGAAGAAAGTCAAAAGCAAATCGAAGAAGTTCTTGCTGGTGCTGACATGGTATTCCTGACAGCTGGTATGGGTGGTGGAACTGGCACGGGAGCGATCTCGATTGCAGCAAATATAGCTCGCGAGATCGGGGCAGTTTCCATTGCAATTGTAACTACACCCTTCTCATTCGAAATGGGACGCCGTTTGCAAAATGCCAATGATGGTCTTTCGTTATTAAGACCTCACACCGGCACATTAATTACCATCCCGAACGACCGATTGCTGTACGTCGCCCAACGAAACCTTTCACTTGAAATGGCTTTTCGGCTCGCGGATGATGTCCTGCGACAGGCAGTCCAAGGGATCACGGAATTGATCACCGAACCGGGATTAATAAATATTGATTTCGCTCATATCCGCCGCATAATGCAGCTGGGTGGTGGGGCGTTGATGTCTATCGGGCAAGGTCATGGTGAAAACAAAGCCAGGATGGCTATTGAGCAAGCTCTCAACCACCCTATGCTTGAGAGCGTCTCTATTGATAATGCTGCTGGAATTATCGCCAATTTTACTGGCGGTAAAGACCTGACTCTTTCAGAGGTAAGCGAAATGCTGCTCGAATTACAGGAACAAAGTGGATCAAATGCTGAAATTGTAATGGGTGTGATCCAGGAAGAACGGATGGAGGATCGGGCTCAGGTCATCCTGGTTGTAACCGGATTAGGGGCTACGAGCCTGGAAGAGTTCTTCCCAGGTTGTGAAACAATCTCAAAACGGACAATCACAGCAGAAGACGAAGTAGTCAGCCAACTGATCGAACGCGATACCGTCCATGTAACGAAAAACGTAGCTACCAATTTGGATATGCCAGCATTTCTACGCCGGCGTGTTCGTTATGAAAACTGATATGGATACTAAATTGATTGATAACATCTCTCAACAAGTTTTCCGCCGTTTTCCTGATGTTACCGGCAGCAAACCAAAAGTACGCTTACAAACAAAACCAGGCGGCGCTTCATCATCGAAGACCTACTTGCTTACTTTCACTGGAAAAGCGGTCACTCCGAATGGAAAATCAATCCCCCGTTATGTTCGTGTAATTGCAGACGAAAACGGCAAGATATTAAAAATGTCAACATCCCGATGAGAAATATTTTTTGGAGTAAATATGAATTTAAAACAACTCCCTACGAGAATAGAAATTAGCTTCTGGCAGATGGCAGTCGCGATATTAACCAAATGGCGGTTATTTCAAAATTTGGTTAAGTGGAGCTTTCCGTATCTGGTGAAAATGGGAGCATTCAAAGGGTATACATACAACTTCGAAATGGAGGATTGATCAATGATTGATCTAAACCTATTTCAAATTCAAATTGCAATGGCTGGGGGAATCTTTCTAATCGGGACACTCACCTTTTTTATCGGTGTTATTGTCCTCATTAAGCGTTCAGCTGGTCGTGATATTCGCGAGATTGCTAACCAAACCGTTGCATTAGCCGAGAAGGGAGTTGCTCATGATGTAGCTGGGTTAGTAGGCAATGCCTCTGCACTATTAAACGCTACCAATGAATTGATGCGCAACACCGCAGGTGTAGGCATTTTCTTGACCCTTCTTGGTGTAACGTTAATGACGATCGCCACCTGGTTGGTACTCCAGATAAGTTTCTAAATACATCGAGCAACCGAATGACAAATCACTTACCCTTCATTGTTAATTTGAAAAACTTGCTGCCTGCATCCACCTGGTCTTGGGTATTTCCAGCCTTAACTCAAGATCGTTATGTTTGGAAATCTTTGGGTGATCCGGGATTTGCAAGTCTTGCCTTGGACAAAATTGGGGCAATTCCTAGCAATTGGACACCAGCAAACCTAGGTCTAATTCAATTAGATTTACACCCTCAAGAAGAGCAATTCTTGGTAAATGCGGAGATCCGTGATAGAGCCCTAACCACCTACGAATCGTTCTTAAAAGGTCAGTCAGATGAACATCTGAATGACCGAATCCTTGAGCAAGGGTTGCTCTTAGCGATTGCGCTTCTGGAACACCAACGAATGGCTGATTCCTGGTCAACGTTATCAACGGATCTTAATCCCATCCCACAAGAGATCTGGTCAACTGCTTTGGCTTGCTTATATGGGTTAGTACCTGATAAACCCGAATTCTTGAGTGGTTTGTTGTCATTTGACTCAGCTCCATTTTTTCGTAAAGCTGGTATACACGCATTCTTAAGCAACCCACAATCACCAAGTTTGCAGGCAAATATCTTACAAGATATTCTGGCATCAATGCCGATGCCAGAATGGGTAGCGACCCTTCAACACTTGGAACCCAATCGGCCAGAATTAGCAGCTGAACTTGCCAATCACTTGCTCACAAAACAACCCACATTTGCAAATCGCAAAAAGTACCAACAAAATTCCGAGCAAGTCAAACACCTCAGCTGCCTGATGGCATTGTCTGAGTTGCAAAGAATGGCAGGAGAAAAGGAACAGGGAAAGACTTTGCACACCCTGGCATTAGGTGCAGTCGAAGATTTGCACATTCAACTAAACTCTCAAACGATCGATGTGGTAATTAACACAGGTAATTTGGATGAAGCTATCAAGCAGTGGGAGAACCAGGGTTTTTCCCAACCTTCGCTTAAATCAGCTAATCTTGAAAAACCACCGGACAGATTAATACTCTCGTTACTTGAGGAAAACCGGACTACAGATGCATTAGATTTAATTTTATCTATGGGGTCTGAACCTTCAGCACCTTATCCTGCATTCCAATTGGTCAAAGCCCATCAATCAGCTTCCGAAGGAGACTTGATCACAGCCAGGAAAGCTGCCAAACAAGCTTTGGTTGATTTTGTAGTACAAATCGATGACGCGCATATTGACTCAGGACCTGAAAGCCAATTTGATCAGAAAGATAAACGAGCTGCGGATAATCACCAACTAATCGAAATTATTGCCAAAACTCTTATTGATCTTGATCTGCCACAACAAGGTTTAGAAGCAGCTCAAATACTGGCAGATTTGAACCCAAATGACCCTGAGGTGCTCAAGACACTCGCCATGGCACAAACAGCCATTGGAGATACTTCTAATGCAGTAGTAAACGCCCATCTGGCTGCAGCCCTCAGGGAGGATTGCTGGGATTATCGTCAGCAACTTGCCCTCAGTTTACAGGCTGCCAATCGCTGGGAAGAAGCACTGGATGAGTGGCAATCGCTGCTTAACGACCGCTTTGCTCCTGAATTTAATGAGAATTGGCCCTCCATCCCTACATTGCATTCCCTGGCAAATTGTGCCATCAACGCCGGGAACTACGATCTGGCTAAGGATACATGTCAGATGGTTTTGGATCGAAACCCCCAAGATGGGGTCGCACACGCCATACTGGGTGAAACCTTATCTTGTCAAGGGGATATCGAGAATGCCTTAGCTCACTATCAAAAAGGTATTGAGCTTTCTCCACACCAAGCTGCCCCCTGGCTCAAACAAGCTGAAGCTCAAAAAGAAAAAGGTCTGCCTGGTAATGCCTTAGATACTCTAAGACAAGCCTCACAAGCAGTACCGGATGACCCCGTAGTTCATCTAAAGCTTGCTGAAACTTACCTGGAAGAGAATTCGCTTACCCAGGCACTGACCACTCTACAACATGCTCAAGGCTTGGTTACCCAACCGCTTTTGGTGTCCCAAACGAACCCATGGTATCAAAGGAACGATCACTATCAAAACATTTCACAAATAAGTAAACCCCTACCGTGCAGTATCGCATTCTACCTGGGAGAAACTCTGAGATTGCTTGGTCATCTTGGAGATGCGCGCCAAATCCTCGAGGATGGATACCGTGATTATCCTAGCTCGGTGGAAATAGCTCAAGTCTATGCAAAGACATTGATCTCCTTAGGAGACCATGAAAGCGCAGTTAGCCCCCTTAAAATGGTCGTTGATTCGAACCCTGACGAACTGGAACCGTATCTAGATTATGCTGGTGCTTTACTTACCATTCAATCCCAACCAGATGAAGCTGTGCGCATCCTCCGCAAAGCAGAACAAGTCTCACCAAAAAATCCCCATACGATAGCGTTATTGGCTGAAGCTTTGGCTGAAAGTGGAGATCTAGAAGCCTCCCAACAAACTTTCTATCAAGCACTCCAGTCGAATCTGTCCAAAGATGAGCAATGGCATTCAAGATTATCTTTCGGCTTAGGTAAAGTTTCATTAAAGTTGGCTCAACCTGAGACAGCCATAGCTTCATTACAAGAATCAATCAGGACCAACCCAAATAACCCACAAGTTTATAAATCCCTAGCCGAAGCTTTCTCCAGCCTGGATCTGAGGGATGAAGCATTGGAGGCAGCTCAAAATGCACTAATGCATACACCAGATGATGTTGACATGTTAACCTGGTATGCCTCACTGGCAACGAAAATGGAATCACTCAATGAAGCCATCACGGCACTCGCGAAGTATGTAGATATCAAGCCAAATGACACATCTATGATCGTTCAATTAGGTATGGTCCAGGCAAAAGCTGGCAGAGAGAGCGATGCCCGTGGGACGCTTAAGCGAGTCTTATCATCCAATGATGCTGAAACAAATCATTTGCATGAGGCTGCATTAGGTTTGTTAAAATTGAATGACCCTGACTCTGCTGCCACATTCCTGGAGCGAGCTATCAGCCAGTCAACCGAAACAGACTCGCACATGCTTCTAGATCTGGCAAACGCCTATAAACTTGCTGGTAGGTCACACCAGGCTCTTGAGACGCTGAACAAAGCAATATCCATCGATACGAAAAATCCAGAAACCTTCTTAGCTAAATCTGATCTGCTCTCCGATTTAGGGAGGGTTGAGGACATGCGAGACTGCCTCGAAAATGCTCTCAATCATCATCCTGAGAATCCAAATCTAAGATACCGTTTAATACACCTTTTGCGTTCAGAAGGAGATCTCTCAAAAGCTCTCTCTCATTCAGTAAAACTGGTGGAAGTCTCTAGGCGGTTCCCTTCCTCAGATGAGGTGTATACAGCTCGCACTCTCGCAGCTGACCTGGCGCGTGCATCGCTTAAACCAACGTATGCACGTTCATTCTTCGTTAGTCAGACTGAACAGAAACCAGTAGAAAACGAGACCCCCGACTTTGATGGGGAAACTAAAATTCCAGAGGCGAACAGCAAACTTAGTTCATCCAACCACATCGAAGAACATACAATAAGCGTAGAACCTTCAGCATTATTCTCCTACTACTGTTTATCTGCAGAATTAGCACTGGAAGAGGGAGAAGAAATCGCAGCAGCAGAAGCTTTGAATCAGGCTATTAAATATAATCCTGTACATCCCTGGTTGTTAGCCCTTCAATCTCGATTAGCAAACCGTCGCGGTGACATTGAAACAGCCAATGAAACTTTCCAAAATGCCTGCGACACTATTCGTCAAGATACTCTTTGGTCCTTTTTCCCCGACCAATTGCCTGCTCTCTCCGAAAATAAAACCGAGCCAATTGAAGAGGAACACAGCCATAAGGGTGGATTATCAAATCATAAGCTCCAACTGAAACAGGATTTTGTTTGCACGTTATTGGGACTCTCAGCAGCTGCCATTGAATTAGGAGAATGGGAAACTGGTCTTAAAATGCTTAAAAAGGTAAAGACTGGGACGAATACTGAACCTTACACCCAATTGCAGTTAGTACGCACGATCGTCTTACAAGCTGAATATCAAAGTTTATGTCAGGCTTTGGATGTGATAGAGCATGCACCTGGGAATACAGCACTAGGTAAGGAAACCACCACAATCTTCCAAAACGCCTCTCAGGATTTGGAGCAAAGTATCTCAGATCAAGATCCAAATGATGGGGAAAAGAGCTTACAAATAATCACACTTTGGTCAAAACGTGGAAATTCAGTGTTCAGAACATCCCAATTACCACCTTCCAAAATTGATTTAATACCAGAAAAAGGAACTGTAATTCTTGAAAATCCTTCCTCAGAGGTCTTTGGGCAGAATAACTCCGCTCACACTGAGTATGTCGATATAAGTAAAGACCCCCTCCAAAAGAGTCTCTCATTGGCACTGATTGCCTTAGCAACAGAAAAATCAAGACATCAGAAAGAGGGAATTGATGATAGTATCCAAACCGCCAAATCAGCCATAGATCATTATCCAAAACAACCAATTTTTCACGCGCTGCTCGCTTATCTATGCAAACGTTCTGAAAATTACACAACTGCCCTAAACTCAATGCTTACTGCTTTATCAATGTGGCCGGAAGAACCTCGCTGGCAAGCAATGACTGCTGAACTACAACTAAAATGTGGAAATCCACAAACAGCCATTGAACACCTTTATGAAGCTGTCAAGATTGAACCAGGTTATATGAAACACCATCTTGCTTTAGGTGAGGCACTATCAGTAAATGGAGATCATGAATCAGCAATAGATTCTTTGAAACAAGCTCACCGCCTCGCTCCAGAACAATTAGAACCTAATTTAGCCCTGGCACGCGCATATATAATGAACCAAGACCCTGATAACGCGGTCCCATTTGCTGAGAAAGCCAGGTTATTGTCGCCTGACAAACCAGAACCTTTGCAGATATTAGCGGAGATTTCATTACAAAAAGGCGAACCGAAAAACGCTCTAAGCAACGCGAAATCTGCACTTCGCCTAAATCCGGATCACCCAGATACCCTCTGCCTGATGGCAAGAGCTTTAAGCAAAATGAACCAATATGATGACGCTTTATATCTGCTAGAAACTGCCGCGCCCTTGAGTCCCAAACCATTACCAATCCTGATTGAGCGGGCTAAACTTTTAGAGACCAGCCAGGGAGCTGCGACTGCTCTATCTGCCCTGCATCAACTAGTCCAAGAATACCCGCATGATCCGGTAGTTCTGGCGAATCTAGCCAGGAATCTTGCTGCAGTAGGACAACAAGAGGAAGCAATTCAGGCAGCCCAAACCGCTTTGCAAGGACGAGAAAGTGGCTGGGAACCTGGCGAACAAGCAAAATTACACCTTCTTTTGGGTAGTTTGTTGCGGCAGTCTGGTCAATTGGATCAGGCAATCCACCAGCTGACGGAAGCGATTCGCCTATCGCCAAATGAAGTGGAAGCGTACCTTGAGTTAGCTGCCACACAACAGGATCGCAGGCAGCATATGCTGGCTTTACAAACATTCCAAAAAGCGATAGAAGTAGCCCCCAATAATCCATTGCCATATTATCAAACCAGCCTGGCGCTTAAAGATGGCCGAGATTATGAGGGTGCAGAACGAATGCTACGGAAAGCGGCACACTTAGCCCCAGACGATTTATCCATCCACCGCCAGCTTGCTGCGCTGGTCGCTCTCAATCTGGTCCATAATCAACGATCTATTCCCATTGAAACATAAAAACTATGACCGATTCAACCAATTTTACAAATCGCACAATTTCACGAACCCACTTTATCGAGATGGTTCGCTCTGCCCTGGTGGTGGAGGAAACTCGTTTTGCTCGCCGTTTGACCCTTTCTTGGTTGGCGTCATACCCCGGCGATCTGGAAGCAAACCTGCTCTATGCACAAGCCCTGGATAAGCTGAATGCTCATCAACAAGCATTACCAATATTACAAAATCTTTGCATGGCAGATCCAGAGTATTTGGAAGCGCAGGAATTGTTATCCAATACACATCTGGTTGTCGAACAAAAAATCCCCGTTCAAGTTCGTGGAAGTGTATTCGCTCTTGGGGGAAAAACCAGATCAATGACTACTTTACCAGCCTGGGCAAAACAGCTTCGTCGAGTTTATGAATTCCTGCACAACGGCGAAGTAAAAAATGGTGAAGAGTTGATCCATAAAGCATTGCTGGCTGAACCATTACCTCCACTAGCAGCAGTTCTCCACCTAAGGTTTTGTGCTGCGAATGGTTTGCCAGAGCAGAGCATACGTGATCTGGCTATTTTATATCACCAACGTTGGCCAACATGCTTACCATTCAGCCTTTACCTGGCTGAATCTATGATGGCTCTCGAGGAACAGACCAAAGCTGTGCATCTCCTTCATCAAGCAGCTTCACAAGATGTAAATGGGCAGGTTGCTGCAAGGTTGTGGGGATTGGATCATCCCTACAAGTCAATCTGGCCAGAGAGCTTGGAGATCTCATTTAATACACCTGTACCTCCAGAGGTGTCTATCCTTCTTGGTTCCAACCGTCTTGCTGATGGGAGTCAAGGGGAACTATCTCAAGCCTCTGCATCGAAGAGAAACACAGGGTTTGCAACATCAAGTCAAACAAGTCATGGCGCTGGTAATGGGAGCGACATATACAGCAAAGCACGGACTCCAAAGTATAAACCATACTCAATACCTGAATCGCTCCACACAGTTCATTCAAGGCTTGGAAAAGTCGCCGCCCGCTTAAAACGTAAGTATTTAACCGAGGCAGATGGAAGGTTCCCTGTTTATGTACTTTTCACCAGTCGCCAAGCATTATTAAATCAATATGGTGAAGGGATTAAGTCGATTGATGCTGAGTTAAAGCGCCTGGCATCTGCAGTCGAATCCCGTTTGGATTGGGCTTCAACAATCATTTACGCCGATGAAAACCATTCAATGCGCAGATACAACCTTGAAGCGGTTGATCCAAAGGATGCTTGGGGGCTAAAATTAGCATTAACTGATATAGACGCTGCCCTTGCGGCTCGGGGAGAGATGATCGGGGCTGTATTGATTGTCGGCGGTCCAGAAATCATCCCATTCCACCACCTGCCTAACCCAGTTGACGATGGCGATGTGGACGTACCCTCGGATAACCCTTACTCAACAAGAGATGAGAATTACTTTATTTCTGAATGGCCTGTCGGTCGCCTACCCGGTGGCAAAGGTAAAGATCCACAACCTTTGGTAAATGCACTCCGGAAAATGAGTGCAAGTCATATCAAGATTGCCCAACGAAAAGCCTGGTATCTTCGTTGGTTAGGAAAAGTTATTAATAAAATTTACCGCTGGTTTATCCGGAAACGACCCAGTTACGGATATACAGCCGCCATCTGGAAGAGAGCATCATTCTCGGTTTTCCGACCAATTGGTGACCCGCAGTCAATGTTTATCTCACCTCCTAAGCAGGCACAGGACAACAAACGTAAAAAGTTACTGCCAACTGCAAAATTGGGTTATTTCAACTTGCATGGTTTGCCTGATAGTAGTGAGTGGTATGGTCAACGCGACCCAAGTGAACCTACAAATGAACCCGATTATCCCGTGGCTATGCGCACGACGGATGTACACAATAGCGGACACGCTCCTCATGTCGTTTTTAGTGAGGCATGTTTTGGCGCGCATGTCTTCGATAAAGGGATCGAAGATGCTTTATGCCTGAAGTTCCTTTCTTCTGGAAGTCAGGCTGTTGTAGGATCAACCTGTACAGCCTATGGTTCGATTACTACCCCTCTGATTGGCGCAGATCTGTTAGGGCATTCTTTTTGGAAATTCCTTAAAGATGGATATCCTGCTGGAGAAGCGTTACACCGTGCGAAAATTCATCTCACTCGTGAAATGCTTAAACGTCAGGGTTATCTTGATGGAGAAGACCAAAAAACCTTGATCTCTTTTGTTCTTTATGGTGATCCTCTTACTCAAGTCACAAAAACAAATCTCCATTCGAAAACTCTTTACCGGCCAGTCCATCAACCTACAAACATCAAGACAGTTTGTGATCGCACCTTGCCGAATGGTGAGTGTATGGAGAAGCCAGATTCACAACCAATCCCTCAGGAGACCCTAACCTCTGTGAAGAAAATTGTCGAGCAATACCTCCCCGGGATGAAGGATGCTCATATATCTTGCAACCAAGCACATATTGGTTGCACAGGAAATGATCACATTTGCCCATCCTCACAATTGATAGGCAGCTCGGTGCTGGAGGACAAAATTGATCGCCGGGTTGTCATTTTATCGAAAAGGGTTGAGAAAAAGAACGGAAAAAATCTCCAGCCTGTAGTCCACAATCACTATGCTCGCCTGACATTGGACTCAAAATATAAAGTTGTCAAGATGACTGTATCACGTTAAACACCTATCGAGCTGATCAAGAGATATATCCAGAAATGCAACAGCGCTGCCCTTTATGGCAGCGCTGTGAAGTATTTTACACAAACACGGTAGTGAAAACTAAGGATAATTCCAAATAAGGAAATGGTCGGTAACACATTTCTCGACCCTGGTGACGCTCTCCAGACAAACCTGATATGCAATCAGCGTTCCGTTTGGAGCTTGGATTGGAGGTAAGGACAATTGGGTGATCCCACTTTCATTGGTAGGCGGAAAATTGTATAATCGCTGACTACCATCGGGCATAGTAACAGCTAAGGTCGGTTCGCGATTTGTCAGGGGAGTACTTGAGTCCAATATCGCTGCACTTATTTGTTGAGATTCATCCTTTGAGATATAAGTGCCACTTTCCCAAACTTCAATACGCACATGTTCCAATGTTTGGGTGGCAACAAAGCCCTCGGGTTTATCCAATGTGAAGTATCGCTGTAAATATTCTCTTCCCATTGGTGCCAATCTGATACGAGAAACATCGATAGTATTTAGATCAAAATCAATGCACAGATTGGTAAAACACTGCCGATATAAGCCGTTCTCTAAGGGCGTCATGGATGTAATTGGTGGCCCGGAAAAGGATAACCCGCCATATTCTTGCAGATATTCGACAAAAATCCAGGGAATATTGTATCCATTATCTCCCTCTGTCTTAAAACAGGTAACTAACGGATCGTCTAAGCACTTGACTGGAGGGTGTGGTTCGACATCAAACATCTCGATTATCGATCGAGGTACTACTCTCTCTGGGTCATCTGGATCAACAACTAATACCAGATTGTCAAAAATGACCTGTTGTTGCCCGTCAGGGGCAGTGTATTGCGGCGTATGATTACGCCCTAAGAATGATATTCCCAACCTGGCTACACTTGATGCAAATGGTTCTGGTAATTGAGCTTCTGGACTAAGTATATTCGCCTGTGGGGACTTTGCGCGACAGTTCTGGTCACAGGCGAAGGTGCCATAATACAACAATTGAACAGCTCCAGGGTCATCTAAGTCCATTCTAAAGAAACCCAGATTTTCGAAATACTGCTCGATTCGATCCATTTCTGTGTTGTGACGGATACCAGTAAGCGGACTACCGACAATGCGAGCTCCGCCAAGCTCTTCGTAGAGCCGTAAAAACTCATGATAGATCACTTGACCAGCAATGAAACGAGTACCAGGGATCTCAGGTTCCGCTTTCGGTGGCTCTTTGATTCCAATTTCCAATCCAAGCGGAGCCAGGCGGTAGCGGTCACTCTTGACCGCGCCAGGTTCGTATTCCATCAACCCGGCTCGGACAAATTGCACCATTTGTTCTCCACTTTGAAAAAGGGGAGTAATTGCCGGACCAAGCAGCTTTTCACCACCCAATATCTCGTAAAATTCTATAAACAATGGGTGCACTTCATAGGTCTCAAAAAAGGTATCCCGTTGAAGGTTACCCGTTATTCCCCCACCATCATGCGTAAAACCATTCAGATCTTGATGTTTTTTTACCTCTAAACAATACGAGATCGCATCTTGGAGCTCCTGGTCGGTAGTATTACTTCCCCCATTTTGGGCAATCCTCAAGCAGTAGGTAAACAATTCTTGAGAACGATCTATTGATTCAGACGCACTGGCACATGCACTCACAAGGATGGCTGTAACGAACAGGCCGATTAACAGATTCCATTTCAGCAAGTGCTCCTCTTTCATTGATTGCCCATCCCGAATATTTCAAAAAACATGTCAGAGTACTGATTATACTACAAAATTTATCGCAAATGGAGGTGATTATATCATCATAGATTGAACCACCGTTGTATAATATGATTGATGTGAAAGAGTGAAATTCTTTTTTTTATTAATTTTAGTTTTCACCCGGCGATTTTTATTAAAATCGGTGCATAGAAACCATGCCTTTTGATCCGATTACAACCGAAGTGGTTGGGAATGCTCTCCAAACTATTGCTGAAGAGATGGGAGTTGCATTAGTTCGTTCAGCATATTCAACCAATATTAAAGAACGCAGAGACTGCTCCTGCGCAATTTTTTCTGGTGATGGGAGCTTGATTTCTCAGGCAGAACATATACCTATCCACCTAGGTTCGATGCAGGGGTTAATGACTGAGATTATCGAAGACTTGCAGTCATGGGAACTGCGCC
>JACUUU010000026.1 GCA_014859065.1 Anaerolineales bacterium | reverse complement strand
TTGCAATTCTGAATTATGACGATCCAAGGGTTAGAGAGATGTCTGAGCAAACCCAGGCGAGGATATTCTATTACGGGTTAGATCCATCTGCAGATATTTGGGCAGATGGGGTTGAAGGTCTGGGGTTGGAAGGGATACGAATCCGTTTACATTACCGCAAGGAAGTTTTACACCTTAGAGTGCCTCTAATTGGCCGACACTCTGTACACACTGTTTTGAGGGCGGCAGCTGTTGGCTTAGTTGAAGAATTGACCTGGCAAGAGATTGTTGATGGACTTCGCTCAGAAGAAACGCAATTACGATTGATGGTTGTGCACGCTGAGAATGGAGCTTTGATCCTTGATGATACTTACAATGCCTCTCCTGAATCTACTTTGGCAGCACTAAATCTTCTTGAAGAACTTGAAGGCCGTAAAGTGGCGGTGTTAGGGGACATGCTGGAGTTAGGTCCTTACGAAAAACATGGGCATGAGATGGTTGGTGCGCGAGCTGCTGAAATCGTTGACATTTTGATAACAGTAGGAAATCTGGGGAAATTAATTGCTGATTCTGCTGCACGGGCTGGACTATCAAGCAATGCTATTGAGGCGATGGATGATAACCAAGATGTAATTTCATTCCTCCAAGAGAACCTTAGGTCAACGGATGTTTTACTAATTAAAGGTTCTCGTGGGATGAAGATGGAGAGCATAGTGGGAGCACTGGAGGCGCATTAATGAGAGAAGCTTCACTAGCTTTGACTCTTGCAGGATTCAGTTTCATGCTTACTGTTATCTGGGGTACACCGCTCCTGCGGATTCTCCGCCGCCTGAAAATCGGGAAATCTATTAGGGTTGAAGGCCCGGAACGTCATTTTACCAAATTAGGTACCCCAACAATGGGTGGGGTTATGATCATAGCCCCAGTTATCCTGGTTACATTACTACTAAACGCTGGTGCATTGGTTGGTTTAACCGTCTTAGGACGATCAGTACTACTGCCTTTAGGAGTGATGGTAGGTTTTGGAGTCTTAGGAGCGATAGATGACTGGAGTGGTTTGACAGGGAGAGGGCGAGGAAGTGGTCTGCGTGCTAGAACAAAATTTTTAGTCCAAATGATAATTGGGTTGTTAGCTGCGATTGGCTTGTATTACTTCCTTGAGGTTCCTCACCTTTATTTACCAGGCATTAGATTCGAAATCGGTTTGGGTCTTTTCTATGTTCCCATAGCCACATTGGTTATTGTTGGGTTTTCTAATGCAGTGAACCTAACTGATGGATTGGATGGATTAGCTGGTTTGATAACTGCAACTGCCTTTGCAACATTCGGTGCGATTGCGCTTATCCAAGGGCAAATTTTTCTGGCTCGGTTTTCTTTTACATTAGTTGGTGCAATATTTGGGTTTTTATGGTTTAACGTTCATCCAGCAGAATTGATTATGGGTGACACTGGCTCATTATCTCTAGGAGCAACTTTAGGAGTCGTAGCATTAATGACCGGCCAGTGGATGCTTCTCATTGTAATCCTGATTATCCCTGTAAGCGTTACATTGAGCGTTATCCTGCAAGTGGCGTATTTCAAGTTGACCAAAGGGCGCCGTCTATTCAAGATGGCACCATTGCATCATCATTTTGAATTGTCTGGATGGAGTGAGACGCAAATAGTACAGAGATTTTGGTTAATAAGTCTATTGTTTGCGATGATTGGAGTCGCTCTTGCAGTTGTGTGAGTGTATGTCGAAAAAGGATTTCGTTAAAGATTGGAGTGGACTCAAGGTTTTGATTATTGGCGCTGCCAGGCAGGGATTAGCTCTGGCACGCTACTTAAGCATGCATGGTGCAAAGGTTATACTCAATGATCGCCAAAGGGATGATGAATTGAAGTCTGCACGTGATACTTTAAAGGATTTGCAAATAGATTGGTCACTTGGTGGTCACCCAATCAGTTTACTCGAAGGAGTGGATTTAGTCTGTCCGTCTGGTGGGGTTCCCCTGTCCATACCACTAATTCGCGAAGCACGGAGTCGAGGGATACCATTATCGAATGATTCACAGGTATTTATCGAGGCATGCCCATGTCCGGTCGTAGGGATAACCGGGTCAGCAGGAAAAACTACAACTGCGACTTTATTAAGTCTAATGGTGAAATCAGAAGTTGAAAGAACCACGATTGGTCAACAACTACAAAAATTTGATAGTTCCAAGAAGTTTTTCCAATTGATTTCTACCAGTCAGATATGGTTAGGTGGAAATATAGGTCAGCCTTTGATTTCGTCATTAGATGATATGCAATCTGATGATTTAGCCATCATAGAGTTGTCAAGTTTTCAATTGGAGTTGATGACCGTCTCGCCAGAAGTTGCTGCGGTTCTTAACATCAAACCGGACCATTTAGATCGTCACGGAGCTATGGATAATTACCTGTCAATGAAAGCGCGTATCCTTGAATTCCAAAACCGAGATGATTGGGCAGTGCTTGGAAGGGATGATCAAGGATCTTGGAGCCTGATTGATCGGGTCAGAGGTTCACTTCTTTCGTTTGGGCTGGGAGAGCTTACTGCTGACCAATCGGGCACATTCCTTAAGAGAAAAGACATAATTCTTCAGGGTATTGATAACAAAGAAACCAGATTAATGTCTAGACAAGATATTGGACTCCGTGGAGACCATAATTTAGCAAATGTGCTTGCAGCATGTACGATAGCTTATGCAGTTGGGGTCTCGTCCGAAGCCATGAGGCGAGGTGTTCTTGGTTTTGAAGGTATTCCCCACAGGCTAGAATTTGTGCGGTCGTGGGGTGGGGCAAGATGGTTTAATGATTCGATAGCCACAACCCCTGACCGAGCAATTGCCGGCATAAACTCTTTTGATGAACCCTTAATTCTTTTAGCTGGGGGTAAAGATAAGGAGTTATCTTGGGATGAGTTTGCTGAAGTCACCGAACAAAAAGTCAATTATTTGATCTTGTTTGGAGAATCATCTGAAAAAATTTCTAGCGTATTGTATGAGCAAAAGAAAAATTATAGACCTGAGCAAAAAAGTAAATGTCAAATTATCTGTCGAAAAAATTTACACCAGGCTGTGAAGACAGCAGCTCAAGTTGTGTTTCCAGGATCTGTAGTCTTATTATCTCCAGGTGCTACCAGCTACGATGAATTCCATGATTTCGAAGATCGTGGGGAGGCATTCAAGCGATGGGTAATGCAGCTTCAATAAAGCGTCAAAAATCAAAGGTAGATCTCTTTTCTATCAACAAAAGAACGGCGCAGAGGTCATTGCAATTGGGGATAGATGTACCTTTGCTTTTAATTGTGTTTACATTATTAATTTTTGGGTTATTAATGGTTTATTCAGCGAGCTGGGATTATTCGTTGATGGTGCTTCAACGAGAACCGACTTACATGTTTTTCCGCCAAGTTGGATGGATGCTGATTGGAGTGGTTGTTGCTGGAGTCTTTGCGTTTGTAAATTATCACCGATGGCAAAAACTATCTGTTCCATTAATGGTTTTCGCAGTTATTGCCTTATTTTCAGTATTGATGGTCAACGAAGTAATCAATAATGCTGCGCGGACATTGTGGGGAGGGTCAGTGCAACCTTCGGAAATGGCTAAGTTAGCGACAGTTATCTACCTGGCTGTGTGGATGTTTTCAAAACGAGACCAACTCAGCGATGTAAGTTTTGGATTGATTCCCCTCAGTGCAATTCTTGGAGTAGTTGGAGGTTTGATTTTTATCCAACCTGATTTAAGCGCCGCGATAACCATCTTCATATTAGGGGGGATATTGTTCTTTCTCGGAGGAGGTGACTTGCGGCAAATTGCAATGATGTTAATTCTTGCTTTGGTTGTTGGATGGTTGGTTATTCGAGTCCATCCGACGGGGAGCATCCGCATCGCAGAGTATTTACGTGGATTGGATGACCTCACATTAGCTCCTTATCATTTGTCTCGTTCGATCGAAGCGCTTGTAAAAGGAGGTTGGTTTGGTGTAGGGATTGGATTGGCTGACACAAAATTGACAGGTTTACCAGTGCCACCAACGGATTCCATTTTTGCGGTCGTGGCAGAGGAAACTGGCATTGTAGGTGCTTCGAGTTTGGTTATTTTATATGCCCTACTCATGTGGAGAGGTCTGGTAATTGCCAATAGAGCTCCTGATTGGTTAGGAAAACTTCTGGCTGCGGGATTAAGCGTGTGGATTGCAATGGAAGCGATCATTAATATGGCTGTGATTGTAGGTTTGATGCCCTTTGCCGGAAATGCATTGCCCTTTATCAGCGCAGGAGGCTCAAATTTACTTGTTTCTATGGCAGCAATAGGGATCTTGATGAACATTTCTCGACTTGCTTCAAAAACAGAAGAACAGGAGAAGAAATCGTTTGATACGGTTATTGATTTGCGCAGGCGGGACGGGAGGCGGCGTGTATCCCGCCCTGGCGGTGCTTCAGCGGCTTACCTCAAGCGGTGAATTCATGAGGCAGGGCAGGAACGTCACTGATACACAACCAAGTCTCCAAGATGTATTGTGGGTAGGAGGCGAAGGCGGTATGGAGATTGAATTAGTGAAGCGCGAGAAAGTGCCTTTAACAATGATCCCCGCCGCAGGTGTTCATGGTGTTGCTCTCAGTGCCCTGCCAGGTAATCTGTGGCGAATTTGTCGTGGCATTCAGGCCGCGCGCTTGACTTTGAAAAAGTTTAACCCAGATGTGATCTTATTCACAGGTGGATATATTGGTATTCCAGTGGTTCTTGCCGCCAGGATGATGGGTTTAGGACAAAAACGACCTGCCATGTTAGCATACGTGCCCGACATTGAACCAGGATTAGCTTTGAAATTAGTGTGTCGGCTGGTTGATCATATAGCAGTAACTGTGCAAGATTCAATCGGATTCATCCCAGCTAACAAGAAGAGCACAGTCACCGGATATCCAACTCGGGAGAATTTGCTTGGCTGGGACAAAGAGGAGGCTTATCAATTACTAAATTTAACACCTAGACTTCCAACTCTGTTAATTTTAGGTGGAAGCCGCGGTGCTCGATCTATCAACTCAGCAATTTTAGCCATATTACCTGATTTGCTTGAAGAGATGCAGGTCATTCATGTGACTGGCACCTTGGATTGGCCTGAAATAAGCCATCAGAAAAATGAACACCTTAGCTTGGAACATGCAGACCGCTTAAGCGTATATCCTTACTTGCATGAGGAGATAGGGGCAGCTTTAACTGTCGCCGATCTGGTCGTATCGCGTGCAGGCGCATCAACATTAGGAGAATTGCCACTGTTTGGTTTACCTGCAATATTAATCCCTTATCCATATGCCTGGCGTTACCAGATTACTAATGCACAATACCTTGCAAACTGTGGTGCAGCCGAGGTATTAGCTGATGATGATCTCAAGGAAAAACTGTTACCAATGGTGCAAGATATCATTCGGGATCATGAACGCTTAAATGCAATGAAGAAAGCTATGAGATCTTTAGCTCACCCAAAGGCAGCTGATAAGATCGGGAAATTGGTTTATTACCTGGGTAGTTCGAAAAGTCAGCTAAAGGATTGATTCATGATCAGTTTAAATGTACTTTTCTGGACTTATGTAATTCTATTTGCGATCATAGGGGCAGCCCGCGGTTGGTCGAAAGAAATCTTGGTAACTGCAAGTGTGATTTTGTCTGTGTTTATCATTACATTGCTTGAATCTTATCTTCCTTTTGTAGATGATCTGGTAGGTACTTCCTATTTTTGGCTTAGAGCAGGTGTAGTAGGTTTATTGGTATTTTTTGGTTACCAAACACCAAATTTTCGACCTCTGGCAGGCCCACGCTTTGTGCGAGAACGTTTTCAAGATATCTTGTTAGGAATGATTATTGGTGGTGTAAATGGATACTTAGTAATTGGCACGTTGTGGTTTTACATGCACGAGTCAGGTTACCCATTTGCTCCTTATTTAGCATCCCCAAGCCTGAATGATCCATTGGGAAGAGCAGCTATTGAGATGATTCAGCGGCTCCCCCCAGCTTTTTTGGCACCTCCCTGGATTTATTTTGCGACTGCATTGGCATTTCTTTTCTTGGTGATTGTTCTGATCTAAGGTGGTTGTTGAATGTCTCGAGTACATCTGATTGGTATTGGTGGAACTGGAATTTCGGCTATTGGATTTGTCCTTCTGGAAAAAGGGTACCAGGTGAGTGGATCGGATCTACAACTTTCTCCACTAGCTATTAGGTTGGCGAATTCTGGGGCGCAAGTCAACCAGGGTCATCGCCCAGAAAACGTATCCGGGGCTGATTTGGTGATTCGCTCTTCAGCCATTCCAGATGAGAATGTGGAAGTCCAAGCTGCGAAAGCTGCTGGTATCCCTGTACTTAAACGGGCAGAATTCCTAAGCAAATTAACTGCTAATCATCAAACGATAGCAATCGCTGGAACTCATGGAAAGACAACAACTACCGCAATGATCGCCTGGTTGCTCACTTCTTTAGGTTATGATCCTTCCTACATTATTGGCAGTGTCGCTCTAAACATGGATAAAAACGCGCACGCTGGAAGAGGGCAATATTTTGTGATCGAAGCAGACGAATACGATTATATGTTCTTAGGCTTAACTCCACAAATCGTTGTAGTGACAAATCTGGAACACGATCATTTGGATTGCTTCCGCACTTTCAAAGATTATTACCAGGCTTTCTTGGACTTTATCGGTAGACTGGATACCGATGGTATGCTGTTAGCATGTGGAGATGACCTGGGCTCAGCAAATTTGCTTATCGAGACAGCAAAAGACAACAGAAGGACTTTTTCTTATGGATTGGGTTTATTGTTGGAAGCATCTTCGATGGATTATTCGGGACAAAATCTCCGCATTTCGGAAAGAGGAGGTTATTCATTTGATGTTTTCCAAGGCTCTTCTCAATTGGTTAAAGTGGACTTACAAGTGCCTGGAGTTCACAATGTGCAGAACAGCCTTGCGGCGATTTCAATTGCTCATCTCCTGGGTTTGTCAATAGCCGAGGCTTCTCAATCTTTAGGCGAGTTCTTAGGTACGAGCAGACGGTTTGAGTTGCTCGGTGAAGCTGCCAATGTTGTGGTAATCGATGATTATGCCCATCATCCCAGTGAGATTCGCGCAACTCTAACTGCTGCCCGTGAACGCTATTCTGACAGGAGGATTTGGGCAGTTTGGCAACCTCATTCCTATTCAAGAACAATTGAGTTGTTGAACGATTTTGTAATTGCACTAAGTGAAGCAGATTGTGTCCTGGTTACTGAGGTTTATCCAGCACGTGAACCTATCAATAAAGAATTTTCAGCCTTACAAGCCGTAAAGAAAATGACTCACAAGAATGCTAATTTTGTGGCCGAAATACCCCAGGCATGTAATTTTCTGATTACAAATTTGTGTCCAGGTGACGTTCTAGTTGTGCTGTCTGCTGGTGATGGAAACATAATTAGCTCAACAGTTTTCGCTGAATTGATAAGACAGGAGCAGGGAGATGTCTGAACTGTTAAATGAATACCAGCTGAAAATTAAAGAGCGAAAAAATGGACACAACCGTATTGATAGATTCGAACCTGAAAGTGGTGACTTCACTCGAATTGTAGATAAGAAGATTAAACCAACAAAGATCCCAAAGGAAGTGATACTAAGGCTAATCCGATACTTCGAGGAGAGCTAGGTGTAACTGGTATGACAGAGGATTCAGTGGTTTTCAGTGAATTGTGTAAGTTGTTTGGTGGTCGAATGGTCACCAACGCGCCATTGGCTCATCTGACCTCATCTCAAGTTGGTGGACCAGCCGATGGACTGATATCTGTTCAAACCGTTGATGAATTGGTCGAGGTCGCCTGGCAGCTTTATAAAATTCAGGTACCTTTCCTTGTATTGGGAGGTGGGTCCAATGTATTGGTAAGCGACGCGGGATTTCGGGGTGTTGTCATTCATAATATGGCGCGGGATGTTCATTTTGATATGAATTCACATCCACCAACAGCTTGGGCTGCTTCTGGTGCGAATTTTGGATTGTTGGCAAGGAAGGCAGTAGCTAAAGACCTAACTGGATTGGAATGGGCAGCAGGCATACCTGGTTCTGTTGGAGGAGCGGTCATCGGCAATGCAGGGGCTCACGGATCTGAAATGGCTAACAATCTAATTTTGGCAGAAATCTTGCACCTATTCAAGGGAATTGAAGCCAATAATGTGACAGCAGATTCTCCAAAACGAGAAGAATGGCCTGTCAACCGTTTCGATTTTAACTATCGCTCCAGCAACCTTAAACGAAAGTCTAAGGTTAAAAAAAATGAGCTTCTCCAAAATCAAACATTGCAGCCGGAATATATTGTTTTATCAGCACTTATCCGGTTAGAAAAAGGTGAGAAGGAGACCATTCGAAGAAAACTGATGGAATTCAGTGCATATCGCCAACAGACTCAACCTCCTGGAGCGAGTATGGGATCTATGTTCAAAAACCCTCCGGGAGATCATGCTGGTCGTTTAATCGAGGCTGCTGGTTTGAAAGGGATGCGAGTCGGTCAGGCTGAAATAAGCAAAATACATGCTAACTTCTTTATTAATTTAGGCGGTGCAACTGCTTCGGAAATTTGGGAATTAATCCAATTGGTAAACGAACGGGTTGAGGATCGTTTTGGTATCAAGCTAGATTTGGAGATTGAATTGATTGGGGATTGGATTACATGAGATGAAGGGTATGGAGAAATTGAAGGTTGGTGTAATTTTTGGTGGCCGTTCTGGAGAGCATGAAGTCTCTTTAATGTCAGCGCGCTCAGTGATTAACGCTTTAGATACAGAGAAATATGAGATCACACAGATTGGAATCAACCATGAAGGTGCCTGGTTTATTGGAGATGACATTCTAGACATAATGAGCAATCAAAAAGACGGGACTCTGACTCCCGTAATCATTTATCCAGATCCAAACCGGAAGGGTCTCTATACAATTATTCAGCAACATGATATATGCATTCATGAAAAAATTACCGAGCTTGATGTGATCTTTTCGGTATTGCATGGACCATTTGGTGAAGATGGAACGATCCAAGGCATTTTTGAGATGTCAGGGTTAGCCTATGTAGGATCAGGGGTTCTAGGTTCATCCTTGGGAATGGATAAAGGTGTTTTCAGAGATGTGATGAGAGCTAATGGGATCCCATCAGTGCAGACTTTGGTAGTCGACCGGAGTGAGATCGAAGAGGCAATTGACGAGGTTATTAAACGAGGAGAATCGTTGTCACCATATCCTTTATTTACAAAACCAGCAAATCTTGGTTCATCTGTTGGTATTAGTAAATGTCATAACCGCTCGGATCTACTTGAGGGATTGATGGATGCTGCTCGCTTTGACCGTCGAGTGTTGATTGAACACGGAATAAATGCACGAGAAATAGAGGTGAGTATTTTAGGTAATGAAAATCCCGTAGCCTCGGTTCCTGGAGAGATTGTTCCTGCTGCTGAATTCTACACATACGATGCAAAATATTATGATGAGCGTTCCAAATTAATAATACCTGCTCCAATTCCATTTGAAACATCTGAGGAAGTACGCAATTTAGCTATTCGAGCCTACCGAGCTATTGATTGCGCAGGATTAGCTCGGGTGGATTTCTTATTAGACAGAGATAATGGAAAATTATTCCTGAGTGAAATTAACACACTACCTGGTTTTACCAAGATAAGCATGTATCCCAAATTGTGGGAAGCTAGTGGATTGTCCTACCGAGAGTTGGTTGATAAATTGATCGAATTGGCTCTAGATAGAAAGGCACAAAGAGATCTCACGGAGTGGCGGTATACAAGGTAAGGTTTGGATTTATATTCATTTCTAATATTCGTACAGTTGAATTGTGGGAGAGTTTATTTTGAAAACAGATGAGGAAAGGTGGAGATAATCTGCCTGGAAATACTATGAAGAAAACAATGCTATCCTCCAATAGGGCTGAAGAATTAAGAAGAAAGCGAACCAGACAAACACAATCACGCCCAAGAACTGTAGGCGCTAGTCGAGGGTCCAAGGATTCATCTCCGACTCAACCGCCTGTACTTGGTCGAAGAGGGATTGTTGGTGATGTTTTCAGCTCAAAGCAAACTACTAACAAAAAGGTGAAGCGACGTTATGATCTTTCCCTTGGTGCTTCCGGAGCCGAGATGCGATTGCCATCCTTACCTGCAATTCATCTTGGTTGGCGGTTGGTCTCTGGGGTAATGGTTGCTGGTCTATTATTTTGCATATACACTTTGTGGACTTCACCAGATTTTAAGGTAAATGCCGCAACCATCGAAGGACTAGAGAGAGTCACGTGGGAAGAGGTGATTTTGGTAGCTGGCGTTCTGGATAAGCCAATCTTTATCATCGAACCCCCGAAAGTCCAAGAGGACCTTCATCGAGCATTTCCTGAATTTGCGAATATCTTCGTAAAGGTCGAATTACCTGCTAAAGTTTTGATATTGGTTGAGGAACGCCAACCAATATTAGCATGGAAAGAAAGCCAACATGTGTTGTGGGTAGACAAATATGGGATTTCGTTCCCTCCACGTGGAGAGTCTGCCCCTGAGATCACAGTTGAGGCTCTTTCCCCACTCAGTCAATCAATACCAGAGAGTATTTTTGATGATGAAATTCTAGACCATCAGCTTCTATCGATTGATATGGTGAGCGCAATAATGGCATTAAGTGTTAAATCTCCAGAAAATACTCCTTTGGTGTATATACAAGACCATGGATTAGGATGGAGAGATCAACGCGGTTGGGACGTTTTTTTTGGGAGATATGACGAAGAAGTTGAGATGAAAATTGACCTTTATGAGGCAATAATTGAATATCTAGCTAAGCAACAAACCCAGCCTGTCTTGATCAGCGTTGAACATCTTCATGCACCATATTACCGCCTCGAGAATTAATCTAATGGAAGACTCAATCATTGTTGGTATCGATGTAGGAACAACAAAAATTTGCACTTTGGTCGCTAGATTAGAAGGCGAAGGAACGTTGCGGATTCTAGGTGCAGGTATTGAACCTTCTCAAGGAATGCGAAAAGGGGCTACTGTGGATCTCAGGGTGGCTGCGCAGGCAATTGCCCGGTCGATAGACAAAGCCGAGAGAACATCAGGTTTAGAGATTACCTCTGCATTGGTCAGTTTGGCTGGATCGCATGTTTCATCTGTAAATAGCCGAGGTGTTGTTGGGGTTACAGGTAGAGTTATTGATGAAAATGATGTCGTTCGTGCTATGGATGCAGCACGTGCAGTTGCAATTCCACATAATCGTGATGTGATCCATGTTATTCAGCGTGGGTTTACAGTCGATGGGCAAGCCGGCATTCGTATGCCTTTAGGAATGCACGGTTACCGTCTGGAAGTGGAAACTCATATCATCACTGCTTCTGCGTCGACAGTGGAGAATTTAAGGAACAGTGTTTCTAAAGCAGGGGCTGAGGTGAGCCAATTTGTGCTCAATCCCTTGGCGTCTGCTGAGGTTGTATTGTCAGACACGGAAAGGGAAATGGGGGTAATAGTGTGTGATATGGGTGGGGGAACAACTGATTTGGCAATTTATATTGAAGGTGATGTGTGGCACACAATGGTTCTGGGAGTTGGTGGCGATCATATCACCTCTGATATTGCCCATGGGTTGAGGTTGCCGATACCTCAAGCGGAAGAGATCAAGAAACAACATGGCCATGCATTGCAGGTGGAAGTTGATCAGGGCGAAGATTTCAATGTTCGACCATTTGGCGAGGAACAACCCGTGAACATTAGCCGGCGAGATCTCGCTATGATTATCGAGGCGCGGGTCGAAGAAATTTTTGGTATGGTGTTGCAGGAGATAAAGAGATCTGGTTATGATGGTCTGTTGCCAGCTGGGATGGTATTAACAGGTGGGTGCAGTGCTCTTCCTGGAATCAGGAAATTAGCTTCCCGAGTGTTGGGGATACCTGTTCGCATAGCGCAACCAGAGAACTTGATAGGTATGACAGATAGATTGCACTCTCCTGCTTTTTCAACAAGTGTGGGTTTACTCCATTGGGCTGTTTTGATGACAGAAGTCAGTTCGGTAGTACCTTACCACTATTCGAACATAAAAGGAGGTAGTTTAGATTGGGAAAATGTAAAAAATTGGTTGCGTCGTTTACTTCCATAACACCAAGATCATTTTGGTTTCTAGGTACGGAAATCTTTATTTGTCGAAGACATGTATATGAGAGGAGGAGTAATTTACTATGAACAACTTGATTAATCCACCAAATCAAATTGAATCCTTTGCGAACATCAAAGTTGTAGGTATAGGAGGTGGTGGTTGTAATGCTATTGATAGGATGATCGATGAAAGTCTTCAAGGTGTTGATTTTATCGCGGTAAACACTGATGCACAGGCATTGATGTCCTCGAAATCCCCCATCCGTGTGCGCATTGGTGAGAAACTAACCCGTGGGCTTGGATCAGGTGGTAATCCTGAAACTGGCAAGAAAGCCGCGGAAGAATCAGCTGAAGAGCTCTATGAAGTTCTTCAAGGATCTGATATGGTGTTTGTAACAGCCGGTATGGGGGGAGGTACAGGCACTGGCGCATCGTCGATCGTTTCCCAAATTGCCAAAGAGGTAGGCGCTCTGACTATCGGTGTAGTTACCCGTCCGTTTACGTTTGAGGGTCACCGGCGTATACAAGCAGCTGATGATGGTATTAACCTATTGAAAGAGAAAGCTGATACCCTCATAGTAATACCTAATGATCGTTTATTACAAATTGTCGATAAGCGTGCTAATTTGCAAGATGCGTTCAAATTGGCGGATGATGTCCTGCGACAAGGTGTCCAGGGGATCTCGGAACTGATTATAGTACCAGGATTGATCAATCTTGACTTTGCAGATGTCCGCACGATTATGTCTGAGGGTGGAGCAGCACTGATGGCTGTGGGCTCAGCAAATGGAGAAGATCGAGCGAGAGAAGCTGCTGAGAAAGCTATCTCTAGCCAGCTATTAGACATAACGATAGATGGGGCTCGGGGTATCCTATTCAACGTGACTGGTGGATCAGACATGACTCTGTTCGAAGTAAATCAAGCTGCTGCAATTATCAAGGAGACAGCACATCCTGACGTTAATCTGATCTTCGGAGCGGTAATCGATCCCAATATGGGTGATCAAGTCCGAATCACAGTAATTGCTACAGGTTTTGAGCGCACCGGTATGTCGAGAAGGGCAGTTGAATCTGCGAGAGCTCGAGCTGAAAGATCTCAGACCAGAAAAGTAGATGGAGAGTCAAATACAGGTGGAAGTAACAAAAGCACTGAGTTCCAACCACGCACGTTTAATACCGAGGATTTAGATATCCCGACTTTTCTGCGGAATCGGGTTCGCTAACACAGGAATGCAACCGAAGGATAAATTTGTTTTTATTAGCTTTGTAGATTTATGCACGGCTTGTATCTTACAATGTCTTGAGGTCGCGCTGATATGCCTTCGCCAGCGTGAACCTGACAGTATTTAAATCTCAAGATATTTCCTAGAGATTTAGATTTAGAGGCTGTCTCAAAAGTGAACAGCCTCTTTTTTTCATCTCATACTCAAAATAATTCCAGAATTTATAATTTCAATAAAGCCACAAATTGATTATATTTACCGGCTTCTACTTACTT
Organism: Anaerolineales bacterium; assembly: GCA_014859065.1. GTDB lineage: Bacteria > Chloroflexota > Anaerolineae > Anaerolineales > UBA4823 > Kmv39. The sequence continues at coordinate 7,170 of JACUUU010000026.1, read as the reverse complement.
AAGAAGTAACTAAAAAAGTGAATGAGCAATCGGTGCGATTCCGATGTTATTATGCGCTAAGCTTTATAGATTAATTGATAAACAAGAATTTGCAGGATTGAATATTTTAAGACAATTGTCCAGGTAATTCTCTTGCGCTGATTGGTGAAATATGCTAAAATCCATTTGTGCTTCTGGCACATATGAGGGATAAGGATAAAAATGCCCCCATATGTGGCGGGCACATTTGTTCTATAGCTCTGGATCATTATGCACTGTCCTTATTGTCATGGTAAAAGCACTAGAGTGATTGACACTTCGCGCGATAGCCGCGGTGGAATAAGACGGCGTCGGGAATGCGAGAATTGTCAGCAAAGATTTAGCACGTACGAACGAGCAATTCTTTCTTCCCCGTTAATTGTAAAACAAGATGGCACCCGAGAAGAGTTTGATAGAGAAAAGTTGTTGCGCGGCATTCGCATTTCCTGTGCAAAAAGACCTGTTTCGGCTGCAGATATTGAAAGACTCGTTGGAGAAATTGAAGCGACATTGCAATCCATGGGGCGAGCAGAGGTATCCTCCCGGGTTGTAGGGGATATGGTTATTGCTGGGTTGAAAGAATTAGATCAAATAGCTTATATTCGGTATGCTATTGTGTATCTAGGATTTGATGATCTGCTATCAATTCGCCAAGAAATTAATCGTATTCTTGAAGGTTAATTTTATTAACTGCATAATTTGAGTTCGTTAAGTCAGTGTTAGGAATTCCCTATCTGATTTTTATATCTTTAATTTCTTATATGATGGAGACGGAAAAATGGTTAGTGAAACTAAAGTGGTAGATGGGAAAGCTGACATGTTACCAACACCTCCACTACCTTCAGATTTAGTAAAAGTCGAATTAACGGAAAATGCTCGCCAGGTGTTCATCCGTCGATATGTCAGGCGAGGCCCAGATGGCGATCCATCTGAATCTGTGGAGGAGACCTTCTGGCGGGTTGCATACCATGTTGCCAAAGTAGAGGATACCTGGAGAGAAGATGTTATTGAGATTGCGCGTCAATATTACGACTTGTTATCAACGCGTCGCTTCTTTCCAAATTCCCCGACGTTCACTGGCGCAGGCACACCATTGGGTCAGTTAGCTGCATGTTTTGTACTTCCGGTTGTTGATGATATGGGTAGACACTCAGCTGGAATATTCCAGACATTGCGTGATGCTGCCTTGATCCAGCAAACTGGTGGTGGGAACGGTTTCTCGTTTTCTCGTTTACGCCCCAAAGGTACCAGGGTAAAAACCTCTGCCGGAGAGGCAACGGGACCAGTGGGTTTTCTACGGGTCTATGATAGAGCTTTTGGTGAGATTGCACAGGGGGGAACCCGTCGAGGGGCTAATATGGGTGTGTTACGGGTGGATCATCCGGATATTGATGATTTCATTGGGTGTAAGACTGATGAAAATGCCATTACAAATTTCAATATATCAGTTGGGATCACTGATGCTTTTATGGAAGCTGTAGATAAGGATGATCTTTGGGAGTTGCGTTTTCCTGATGTGAGTACAGCGGCTTACAAGGAAATTGACGGTACCATTGATCAGATGGAAGCAGGGGGTGTGCCAATTATCATTCATAGACAGGTTAGTGCGAGGGATTTGTTCGAAAAAATCGTTCGTCAAGCACATCATAATGGCGAACCCGGATTACTATTTCTAGATGCTGCTGACAGTTCTAATCCACTCCCTCATTTGTATCAACTGGAAGCTACGAATCCTTGTGGTGAACAATTCTTAGGTCCTTACGAAAATTGTTGTTTAGGTTCTGTAAATTTAGCGCAGCATTTTGGACCAGAAGGGTCAGTGGACTGGGAAAAACTTGAAGTAAGTGTCAAACTTTCAACGCGATTCTTGGATGATGTGGTGGATGCAAACGCCTATGTGCCAGCTGTACCCCAACTTAGAGAGGCGGCAATGAATGCTCGTCGAATAGGCTTAGGTATCATGGGGTTAGCTGATTTGATGTATCATGTCGGAATACGTTATGGGTCAATAGAAGGACAGGAGTTTGCTGCCCAGGTGATGGAATTCGTCCGTTTTCATGCAATGATGGCCAGTATCGAATTGGCCAAATCTAGAGGCAGTTTTCCCGCAATTGTGGGTAGTATATATGACCCGAATGATTTGAAATGGAACCCTCCCATCCCCATGAATCCATACCAACAAGATTGGGGTAGGCCTACATTGGATTGGGATCAGGTGCTTACGGATATCCGAAAGAATGGTGTCCGAAATGCTGCTCAGACTACTATTGCTCCCACTGGGACGATTGCAACGGTGGCTGGATGTGAAGGATATGGATGTGAACCGGTTTTTGCTTTGGCTTATATCCGTCATGTTAATGATAATGGAAAGGATTTGAGGTTAACTTACACCAGCCCGCTTTTTGAAAAAGCATTAATAGAAGCAAATATCGACGAGGAAAAACGCCAAGAGATCATCGCTCAAGTTTTAGAAAACGGGACATGTCAAGATATCCCCGAAGTGCCCGATCGAATTCGATCGACATTTGTTGTCTCTCAAGATATCACAGCTGAAGAACATGTGCGTATGCAGGCAGCCATGCAAGCTTTTGTAGACAATAGCCTTTCCAAGACGATTAATTTCCCCTCCTCAGCATCCCCAGAAGATGTAGCTATGGCATACAAACTTGCCTGGAAGTTAGGCTGTAAAGGAATAACTGTGTATGTAACGGGATCCAGGCAAAAAGTTGTTTTAGAGACTAAGGCGACTGCGCGAGAGAATAAGTCCATTAGTTCAGAACATGCTGCTATTGTACCCCAACCACAACAATTACCCATCTGGCTTGAGAATAAGAAACCTAGGCCACGCCGCTTAAAGGGGTACACATATAATATCGGGACACCTTTAGGTGATGCATTTGTGACAATTAATGAGAATGGTGAGAATCAACCATTCGAGGTTTTTATCAACACAGCTAAGGCTGGATCTGACACTGCAGCAGTCTCAGAAGCGATTGGGCGTCTGATCTCCTATATTCTACGTCTGGCTTCTCCAGTGGTACCTAGGGACCGCCTAAAAGAGGTTTGGCGACAGCTTTCAGGCATTGGTGGAGGACGTTTCTTAGGATTTGGGCCAAACCGAGTGAGATCCTTACCAGATGGAGTCGCTCATGCTTTGGAAGAATATCTTGAAAGTAAAGCTAGGGATGAAATAGGTGGAGAGGATGAAAAAGAGGAGCTCTCGTTCGCTGATGCGCGTTTTTTAGGCGAACAAGGCACTTTTCTGATTGGTGATCTTTGTCCTGAGTGTGGACAGGCTTCATTGGTTAACGAGGAAGGGTGCCGAAAGTGTTACTCATGCAGTTTTAGTGAATGTTGACCTGAACAATAAGATTTGGTGAAAATAAATTAAGTTTTCAAAATGGCCAGTGACTTATCTTAAGTCACTGGCCAGATGCTACCAGCTTTAACGACTGCCGAAGCTGGGACATCTGCTTTTACCGTCGCTCCATTACCAATCCGGGCTTTATCACCGATCTTTGTTCTGATGTTTACTGTGGCAGCCATTCCAACCAATGAACCTTTACCTACCTGCACTTCTCCTGCGATTACTGCTCCTGGTGAGATAATGGAGTAATCATCTAGAATGCAGTCGTGAGAAATAATTGCACCAGTGTTGACAATAACACCAAATCTGATTTCTGCCTGACTCCCAATATAAGCGTTGGCAAGTATTTGTACACCTGGTGAGAGGATTGAACTTGTTTCGACTATTGCAGACGGATGGACGACTGGTGGGCAAACGAAGCCGTTTTCAGCCAGTTTTTTAAAAACTTCAATGCGGATGCTGATATCTCCAATTCCTCCTACTGCATTCAGGGCTAATTTCACACCTTTTGAAGCCATCTCAGGAAGGACACCTGTGTTCCCTAATACAGGCAAACCCATGACTTCATCGCCCGGTTGTAAACCATCATCCACAATACCAATGATGTTATAAACCTTCAAGGAGCGTACTAGATCAATCAACATTTTTCCATGCCCGCCTCCACCAAATATAATGAGAGCGGATGGGTCAAATTCGCTTTGGATTAGAGGAAATTCGTTTTTGTTCATTGTTTTTTCCATATAGTTTTTGAGGAAACTCTTAGTGATTAATGGCCCAATGGGTAATTGCTTCAAATCGAGCATTTCTTCTACCGCATAATCTATTGCAGGTTGTGTTATTCGCAGATTTTTTGGAAGGTTCAATTCTTTTAGATTAAGTGAGATTGATTCTTCAGGTAAATTATTGGCGGAATCATATGCCGAGGGGGAATTAGCCAAATAGCACAAAGTTTCGCCAGCGCGGACAGTATGCCCAACCGAGAAGGATAATCCAACCACAAATCCATCCCTTTCAGCAATAACATCGGCCACACTTTTAGTGGTTTCAAGCGTACAGAGTACTTGTCCTCTTGAGATGTGCTGCCCTTCTGAAATATTCACTGAGACCAGAATTGCTTCCGGTTCATTAGGGTTCAGTAATGGAATAAATACAGGTGTTGGTTTATTGCTCATAAAAGCATCTCATTTACACTTTCGATGATGTCTTCGATATTGGGAATAACCGATGCTTCCAGAGGCGGTGAAGCGGGTATCGGGAGGTCCTTGCTTGCTAATCGTCTCGCAATCAGGAGACGATTTCCGAGGGTTTCGAGGGAACGCGCAAGCACCTCCGCTCCCCACGACAAAGTTAATGTACCCTCTTCTATCACAAGCAGCCGACCTGTGCGAGAAGCTGAATCAAGAACTGGATCAATATTTACTGGGCTTAATTGAGTGATTACAATTAACTCAGAAAAAATTTCATGCTGATAGGCTAACATCTCTTGCGCTTTAAACGCTAAGTCACTGCAGTAACCGTATGTGGCGATAGTGATTTGCGCTTCAGGGGCATCCTTTATAGAAACGGTCAAGGAGGGAGTGTATATACCAGTAGAATCTAATGTATCTGAAATTCCAGTATCAATATGAGGATATCTGAAATTTGTTCCATCGGCATGAAAGTGATCGTTATGTAAAATCATGGAATAATCCTGGAGTGATTTTAGATTGTGCACTTCTGAGAGATAAAGGAGTTTATTTTCAATAAAAATAACTGGATCATTGTCGTGAAGAATCGCATGAGAAAGCATAGACCCAGGATCAAAAAAACTGCAAGGAGCAAGCGCTCGTAACCCAGGTACTCCAATGAATAATTTCTCCAAAGATTGGCTGTGGGTTGGTCCATAACCCCTTCTCCCTCCCATTGGTGTGCGAATCACAATCGGGACATGGACCTGATGATCGTACATAAATGGAAATTTGGTTATGTGGTTGATTAATTGGTCAGCAATCAAGGTGACAAAGTCACCGAACATGATTTCCACAACGGGTTTCAGTCCACGTAATGCCATCCCTGCTGCCAAACCCGTAATGCCGGCTTCGGACACTGGAGTGCTGATAACTCGATTGGGGAATTCTGATGATAGACCTTTCGTGACTTTAAATGCCCCACCGTATGGATCCAGTATGTCTTCCCCTAATAGAACAACTGAGGGATCGCTTTCCATGGCATGATGTAAGGAGGCATTCAGTGATTCCAATACGGTTGCCATGGTCAAAACTCGGTTTTAATACTCATTTCTTTCAATGAAGGGATTGGGTCTTCGAGGGCTTTTTGGAAGGCTTCGACTACTTCTTGGTTAACTTCCTCATCAATAGACGTTCGCTGATAGTTTGTGAGGCGGGAACCGTGAATTATTAGCGGATCATACAACTGTTTAATTTTTCTAATTAGGTCTGCCGGACGGGTGTCATCACCTTTGGAATGGGGGCCAAAGCGGTGAGTGTTTATTATTAACGCTCTAGGAGATTGTGAATTACGAACCAGATCGATCAAAGCAGCTGCGATTTTTTGAATTTCGAGTACATCTGAGCTGTCGATTTGTTCGGCCTTAATATCAAAAGCCAAAAATCGAGAAAGGATGTCACCGGAAGTGTGGAGTTCAATTGGAGTGGTTTGAGCGATTCGATTGTTTTCCAACACAAACAGAATTGGTGACTGAAACAACGAAGCCAAATTTAATGCCTCATAGAAAACTCCTTCTCCTAGAGCGCCATCACCTAGAAAAGCGATTGTTACGGTTTGACGCATTTGGAATTTTTCTGCCAAGGCTATACCAGTTGCTACTGGTAACATGCCACCTAGAATTCCGTTCGAATAGAAATTTCTCCAATGAAGATGTTGAGAACCACCATAACCACCACATACGCCCGTCGTTTTCCCCATTAACTCCGCAAATAATGATCGCATATCTCCACCATACGCAAGAAAATGACCGTGGCAGCGATGATTGCTTACAACGATGTCATCTTTGTTTAATTGAGTAAGAACTCCTACGGCATTCGCTTCTTGACCCAGGTAAGTATGTGTTGTTCCTGAGAAGTATCCACGAGAAAATTCCTGTAAAACTACCTCCTCAAACCGGCGAATTCGATAAAGCGACCGATATAATGAAAGTTTATTAAGTTTGGCTTTGCTTCCCTGATTTGCTTTTATTTCCGAAATACCCATAGGTGTTTATCTCTTAGCCTTTATTACCCATGAATTCCTCTGCAGTAGCATGCCCTGGTTGGTTAATCCCCTCCTGTTTGAGCAACTTCCATGCTGTTAACAAAATTATCTTCAGGTCAAACCAAAGGGACCAGTTATCCACATAATGTAAATCCAACTTAAATTTTTCTTCCCAAGTAATTGCATTACGACCATTTACCTGAGCCCATCCAGTAATGCCAGGAGTGACGTCATGTCGACGAACTTGCTCTGGAGAATAGCGCTCTAAGTATTGGATTAATAAAGGTCGAGGTCCGACTAAACTCATCTCACCTCGGAGAACATTAAACAATTCAGGAAGTTCATCCAGACTACTCTTTCGAAGAAATTTTCCTAAGGGAGTAAGACGCTGTGAGTCAGGTAGTAAGTTTCCTTCACTGTCTTTGGATTCACTCATCGTGCGGAATTTATACACTGTGAAGGGTTTGCATTGAAACCCAGGACGGATTTGCTTGAATAAAACCGGTTTACCTTGAACTAACAATATCAAAACAGCAATCAAAAGAATTATTGGAGAAAGGAGGATAAACCCTGGA
>JACUUU010000362.1 GCA_014859065.1 Anaerolineales bacterium | reverse complement strand
TGGGTCAATCAACCACGGCCGCTGGGTCTTTCCAGCGGTTTGACGCAGTTTGGGCGAGCGATGGAGGAGTTGGACATCCAGATCTTGTGCGCTAACACACCCCAGGCCAAAGGACGTATCGAACGTGCTAACCAGACCTTGCAAGACCGCTTGGTAAAGGAGCTACGCCTGCGTGGGATCTCAGACATAGATGCTGGCAACGATTATCTACCCGAATTCCGAGCCGATTTCAACCGTCGCTTTGGGGCGGTTCCGCGCAGTCAGCACGATGCCCACCGGCCCTTGTTGCCTGGAGAGAACCTGGATCTCATCCTTACCTATCAGGAAAGGCGCACCATCTCCAAGAACTTGACTGTTCAGTTCAAACATCTCGTCTACCAAATCCAGTCTAACCGCCCTGGCTATGCCTTACACAAGGCTCAGGTTACCGTCTGTGAGAATTCGAAAGGAGAAGTCTCTATCCTCTACAAAAACAAACCCCTGTCCTACACCATCTACCACAAGCCCTCCCGCCAGGCCGAAGTCGTGGATACCAAATCTCTTGATCGCCAGATCAGAACACCCAAATCACCGGCTCCCGACCACCCCTGGCGTCAATATGGGCGTCACCTCAACGGCAAACCTATTCAGGAGGTCTCTCCCAGTGGCGCAGACTGAATTTAGCCAGCTGGTGAGTTTATCGCCTTTCGCCAAAAACTGGGCAGAACCAAAAGAGCAGAGCAAGAGCTGCCCTGCCCAGTTTTTGGCCTCGTGTCGGCGCTCAGGTCGCTCTCCAGCGTTGCCCTATCCTCCGCACGAGTGGCAAGATTTTACCATGCCTGTTGATCAACCCTTGGCAAAGGGGACATCTCTACTTTGTCAAAAAGGGGACATTTCTACTTTGGCTTGACACCCTCTTAACAAATTTCTTAACAAATTGCAACTGATAGGAATTTTCCATTTACTGGGCGAATGAGTTCAACCTGGTCTAATTTCAGCTTTTTGTTGGGATACTTAGGCGATGTTCTGAAGATGATAAACATTTTGGTGGACATCACAAAATACGCTCGAACTCAATCTGAGTAAGAAGGACAAAATGGGTTAATATGACACCAGCTGGTGAAGGTGCTGTTAGTTGGTATGATTATCCAGAAGTGGTCAATGAAAATATTAAACATCCGAAAGATTTAGTTCTGGAAAAGGGATATGATCAAAGATACTATACAATGCAGGGTTCTGTAAAACTAAACCGACAGATTTGGAATTACGTAAAATCAAGCAATAAATGGGAGAAGAATGAATGGGCTTCAAATATTTGCAATCCACTATTTGCTTCATATAGCCAATGTGTAATACCCTTACAATTCGCATCCCCTCCAGGGAAACCGGTTACAGGAGCAGTACTTGTGGAAAATGGAAAGCTCTCAAGAGGCCGTGAATCAATTGTAATAATCAAAGTTGATGATGGTATTTTTCCTTATGAAAATGAACTTATGGTTAATATACGCGATGAATGCCCTGGATGCAAACCTTTGCAAGTAGATATCCTATCATTGAATCAGCCTTTACCCACATATAATTCCAGGGGAGGAGATACACGCGAGGTATATATATGGGCAGCAATTCCGAAGTAAACTTATATACTTCTGAATATTATGACTATATATTCATAAGGATATAGACCCACATGAAGCCAATGGTAATAGCACCTGTATTTTTACCTATTCTTTTATTGGCATTCGCTTTTTCTTGCCAATCTATAGAGACAACCCTTGTGACAGCTACACCATTCCGTCCTCCTCTAATAACGGCAACCCCTTTTCCAACCATACCCAAGTCAATCCCGGCAACGTCAACCCCAACGAATTCGCCCACAGATGCTGCTACTCCGTCTATACTTCCAACCGTTACCCAGACTCAAACGGTAGTTCCGTTTTCGAATAACAGGCTGGCTGTAATTGCAAAGGATATACGAACAACAGACACAAATATTCACCCAGCTGTATATTTGATGGATGCTGATGGATCTTTTAAAAAATTGTTATTGAGTGGACATGTCTCTGCCGATTCTGTTTCCTGGTCTTCAGATGGAAATAAGTTAGTGTTTTCTGCTTTCACTTTGGAATTCGAGAGGTTCGATATTTATACTATCAATGCAGATGGTACCGACCTAACCCGTTTCGACCTACAGATCCCGGGAATTAACAGTTATACAGAGCCGTCTTGGTCTCCAAATGGTAGGCATATAGTTTTCTCGCAAGGTAGGACTATCCAAATAATGGACTCTTTAGGTGAATATTTAGGAATGCTCACAACCGGGAATGCCCCATCTTGGTCTCCTGATGGAAAATCGATCGTTTTCGTACGTAGGCATGAGATGAATCTGATGGGAGATATATTCATTATCGATCTAGAAAGCAAGGAAGAACGACAACTAACTTCTGACCTATACACTAATCGTCCAATTTGGTCTCCTGACGGTAAAAAAATCGCTTTTTATGGATATGATGGAACAGGAGAAAAGAGTGGTGTATTCTACATGAATGCAGATGGGACAAATTTAATCCAATTAATAGATTATGATGCCTATCCAAGTTGGACACCAGATGGTAACCATCTACTAATCGCTCCTAATAAAGGATTAGACAAACACAAATTGGTAATGATAAGAATATCAGATTCTAAAAGATTTGTTTTCCATAACTTATCAAAAAACTATATATATTTTTATGGAGAAATCCAACCAATAAAATAATATTTGTTTCAGGAGTAAAATTGGATTTTTGTGGTGGTAGATCGACATATTACAACAGTACTGGTCACATTAGTGATCCTATTGCCCACAACTATCCTAGCCCAACAGCAAGAGAGGTTGGAGGAGAAGCTCTAGGCCGAGCAATCTCCTATTTTTGTGAGGGCGATATAAACACTTGTAGTGGAGAGGGACAGTACCAGTTTTTGAGTGGCTACGAACCCTGGCTTGAAAAGCCCCTGCGCCTGCCGGAGCGGGTGGACGGGGTCGAGATCAAAGACCCCATCGACCTGGCGGCCATGCTGCCGGAGGGGGTAGGGCGGAAGATCTTTCGTGATCTGTGCAAGCGGAGAAAGATAAAGCTTTAGAATCAAGTCCACCACCCGAATTGCTGTATTGGCGATCCGGGTGGTGGATGCCAAACCTTCCCACAGGTCGAATTACATTCTATACAGAACAATTCTGACCCCGATGCTGTTGAACACGCAAGCCGGTAAAAAAAAGCAACCGTCCAGAGATGATTAACTAACTATACCGGGAGCGGGCACTAAGCTGCTTTCCGGCTTGACTGCCGTACAAGAATACTGTATTATGTACGGCAAGAAGGAGATGGATTATGGAAACCAAACTGACGGTGCGAGTATCTCGCCGCATATTGGAAAACGCCAAGCGCTATGCCAGGGAGAACAACACGACGCTGACTGAGTTGATCTCAACCTATCTGCAGCAGATCCCAGAGGCTGCGATCGGGTTGGAAGATGCTCCGACCGTACGCCGTCTGACC
>JACUUU010000361.1 GCA_014859065.1 Anaerolineales bacterium | reverse complement strand
CCATTATGAAGTCCTCCTGACGAACAGTGATTATTATAACACTGCGGATAATCAATAAGAGCAGAAGGCAGGGGACAGTGGTTGTGTTGGAATGTTGGAACGTTGGATGAAGTGCAATTCGAAATCTGAAGTTCGAAATCCAAAATTTCTTTCCCGTTTCCCAGCCTACCACCTGTGTTAAAATGGAAATTAATGTTGTTGGTTTAACCGTCTAGAGGTAAAGAAAATGACTGCACCAGTGGATACAATCTTAGATGAGCTTGCTGAAGAGTTTCACACCTCCAGGGATGATTTAATTCGGGAGGGTCTGCACAGCATATTAGAACGAAAACTTCGCCGGGTGCAGACGGAAATTTTTGAAATCACAAGCCGTTACAGCATCTCTAATGCTGAAGAGATGGAAGCTCGCTATCAGGACGGGACACTTGAAGAAGCAGATACCTGGCAGGACCTGCAGCGTCTGGATCACCTGGAATACAAACGCGATCGTTTTCAGAGTCTGCTTAAGACGCTTTCATGAAACGAGTTGATATCGCCAGATTACGAGAAATCGCTGAAGTTGAATTTACGGCGATTGTTGAAGACGGAATTATCTTGGATATCAATGAACTGCGGATCATTCTCATAGATGGTAGTTTCGTGGACGTGTGGTACTCTCTCACTCTTTCAAATCGGTACAGTTATCATTGGGAGAGGCGGGCAATTGATGGTACGATTTACCGGCATGACAACGCCCCGCACAAACGTTGGATAGTTGTAGCAACTTTTCCTAAACATTTCCATGATGGGGATGAGCTGAATGTGGGTGAGAGTCACCTCGGGGATGACCCCATGGAAGCGGTACGGGAATTCCTGGCCTTCGTAAAAGAAAAAACAAAACTTGCATAAGGAGAGAGTTCAGGAGACAGGTAAAGTACAATAATCACGGACAGAGAGCGTCCGAGCGAGCGGGCGGATAAAGAACATCCGAGCAGGCGGATAAAAAACATCCGGACAAAGAACGTCCGGTGAGCAGTGGGAAGGCAGTAGTCAGAATTCAGAATTCAGGACGGTCTCCGGTCTTCCGTCTTCGGTCTTCCGTCTTCCGTCTCCTGTATACCGTCTTCCGTCCCCCATCTTCCATGATAAAATTAATCCAGAGGATAGTATGGCAGCGGCTGAGTACTTTATTGAAATTCCCCCAGAGGTAATACATTCAACACGCATGTCCCCTCAAGACATGAAACTGGAACTTGCCCTGACGTTGTTTCAACAAGGTAAAATTTCCTTTGGTAAAGCTCGTGAAATGGCAAGCATGACTGTTTGGGCTTTTCAACAGTTGCTGGGCAGCCGGGGAATCCTCGTGCACTACGATTTACAGGACTATTTCGAAGATCAATCAGCTATCGACGCCCTGACAAAGCATGATAGCGGTCAGTAATTCTTCCCCTTTGATCAACTTAGCGCGAATTGACCAGTTGAACCTGTTAGAGCGCATTTTTGGCCGCTTAATAATCCCAGAAGCTGTTTGGCAGGAAGTTGCAGCGGAAGGCCAGGATTATGCCGGTGCAGACGAGATTCGCCAGGCGAAGTGGGTAGAGCGAGCATCAGTTTCGAATCGACAATTGGTGCACTCCTTGCGGCAGGAGCTAGATGCTGGTGAAGCAGAGGCAATTGCATTAGCAGTGGAAATAAATGCAGATTGGTTGCTGATGGATGAACGCTTAGGTCGGCAAACCGCTCGCCATTTTAATCTGAGATATATTGGGTTGATAGGTGTCCTACAACTGGCAAAACAAAGTGGTGAGATTGCTGCCTTACGCCCATTGTTGGAGCAATTGCGGGATGTCTCCGGTTTCCGAATATCTCTGTCTTTGTATGAACAGGTGTTACGAAATATGGGTGAATTATAAAAGCACAGGAGCCTGAAATTGCGGATAAAGAACATCCGAGCGGGCGGGCGGATAAAAACCATCCGGACAAAGAACGTCCGATAAAAAACATCCGGACAGAGGGCGTCCGGTCTTCTGTATTCCGTCTCCTTCGTGTTCTTGGTGTTCTTGGTGGTAAAAAAACAATTCGAAATTCGAAATGGTTTTCATTGCTGGTAAAATACTTATCGTGATGACATTTATCAGGAGTAAGATACAATGAGCCGCATAATTTGGGATATACCTGAGGAGACTCTACTGGCCATGAAGGTCTCCCCTGAAAAGGCGAGTGCAGAATTACGCCTGCTGGCTGCAATGAAGTTGTTTGAATTGGGGCGTCTATCCTCGGGTGCGGCTGCACATTTGGCGGGGATACCCAGGGTAGTGTTTCTCACCAGGTTGGCTGACTATGGTGTGTCCACATTCAATTTAACAGAAGAGCAGCTCGAACAAGAAACACACCTTGCCTGATATCGTTTGTGATACTTCTCCCATTCAATACTTATATCAATTAGACCTGTTACACATACTACCTATAAAGGACAGTAGTCAGTAATTGCGGACAGAGAACGTCCGAGCGGATGAAGGGCGTACGGTCTTCCATCTCCTTCGTGTTCTTGGTGTCCTTGGTGGTAAAAAAACAATTCACAATTCGAAATGGTTTCATCTGAAATTCGAAATCCAAAGCGGTAGAAGCGGGTGTCCAGAGCGCAGCGAAGGATCTCAAGGTTGAAAAGTTAGAATGTGCGCTGCTGCACATGGTAAAATAAAATTATTGGACCTTTGCGAAACTCAAATAAAGGTGGACCGAATGGGTGAGACAACATTAGATGAGCGCACACGAGAGCTGTTAGACGAAGCTGCCCTGGTTGGTGACGACGTAGATTCCAAGGTCCTGAACCTTTTGGAAGCTGAGTACCTACGCCGTCTAAGCCAATACCAGCGCGTCGATCAACTATTATCTCAAAAATATAAGATGACATTTAATCAGTTTCACCAACGTCGAATTGTCGAACAACTTGATTTTTCTTTAGATTCCGAACGAGACGCCATGGATTGGGAAGCGGCAATAAGTGGGATAAAAACGGTTCAGCAAAAACTGAAGAAATTACGTCAATACAGCCGTGAAGGACATTGAAGAATTACGTTCGGAAGCACTTGAAGCCGTCGAAAAAACCTGGTTCATTCATTCTTTGCAGGTGGTTGACCAAACAGATCAAACCATTTCCCTACGGTTAGTAATTCGATCGAACCTATTCGTACAAGCCTATCTTGGAGAATTGTCAGGATCCCTCTACTTTGCATTAATAGAAAAGAATCAAAGAATTTTTGGCATCGACCGGGTATTCGGCGAATGGCATATCCATCCCTATGGATCACCATTTAAACATAAACCTCTTGATGAAGGCTTAGAGCCAAAACCATTATTCACTTTTCTAGCCAAGGTAGAGAAAATTCTGCTTGAGAATGATCTATTGTAAGGTTTCATGAATGAGGGGCAGAATTCAGTAGTTGCGGACAAAAAACGTTCGAGCGGATAGAGAACATCCGGAGATCAGTGGATGGATAGTGTTCGCGGACAAAGAACGTCCGGTGAGCAGTGGGAAGGCAGTAGTCAGAATTCAGAATTC
>JACUUU010000360.1 GCA_014859065.1 Anaerolineales bacterium | reverse complement strand
CAGCCGACCAGCTGATTTCAATCTGGAAATCGCGATGGCTGACATTCAGCCTGAGGATGTCGAGCTTCTGACGCGAGAACTAAATCTGAAAGAGACAACACCTACCACCCTGGATGCGCTGGTTGCCAGTTTTGGGCGCGACCAATGGTATGCGAAGTTTAGAGACATGCGGAATGGCGCTACCATCGACGATGGCAGCGGTAAGGTAACTCCCGCTCCTGACAGTGTGGCAGCCTGGGCAAATGCGAATGGCATCAATGTTATGGCGGCGGAAGGTCTGCATTCAAAATTAAACCGGATCTTCCGGCTGCCTTATGTTGTGGAAAAACCAGCCAGCGACAGCATTGGTGAGATAATTCGCTCTTTAGAAGCTGGGAAACACATAATCCTTTCATTTGGAAAACATGAAAGCGACCTGGATTATCTGTTGGTAACTAATCTGCTTTCCAGGCGAATTCGTAGAGCCTGGGAATTACGAACCAATAACTATCGCTCCAGTGGGGAGGGTGAACCGCGCCCTTTGGTTGTTGTCCTGGAGGAAGCTCACAAACTTCTCAACCGTGAGATGGCTGCTCAGACAACTTTCAGCACTATTGCGCGCGAGATGCGCAAGTATTTTGTCACGCTCTTGATCATAGACCAGCGACCATCTCAAATATACGATGAAGTCCTTTCGCAGCTGGGCACGCGCATCTCCGCCTGGCTAGGCGATGACGATGACATCCACGCAGTTCTTTCAGGTCTTTCCGGACGCCACGCCCTGCGCGGGATGCTGGCTCGATTACAACCTAAAGAAGAAGTTTTACTTTTGGGGTGGGGTGTCCCTATGCCCCTCCCAATTCGATCACGGCGTTATGATGATCGATTTTGGGATCTATTGTTAGGAAGAACAATTTCCGACCGCACAGAAGACCAGATATTTAAAGAATTGGGTTTCGAAAACGGTGGTTAAAAACTACCAAAACACTATTTTGAATGAGCAGTTGCACTTCCCATCAAATTAAAAATGATCTAATGAGTTTGGTATTATAGTCAGGAATAAGTCACCAAGAATTGCTGGATATTTAACAAAGCTGATGGGCGACCTACAGAATATACAATATCGATAAATACTTTATGGAGGTCCTGCAGATATGCCTGAGATGAGATACGAACATCTGCCCAATGGGGATATGGTCCCAGTATTAGGTTTGGGCACCTGGAATATGGGCGGTGGTGTCAGCCCTGATTATAGCAAGGATGATGAAATCATCAAAACAATTCAAGCGGCAATTGAAATTGGCTATTCTCACATTGACACAGCTGAAGGATATGGGAATGGACATACAGAAGAATTGGTTGGCGAAGCGATGAAGGGATTCAGTCGGCGAGACCTTTTTATTACTACGAAGGTGTCACCGTCCCATCTTGAGTACCATGATGTTTGGAAAGCAATAAAGGGTAGTCTTCGTCGATTGGGTACAGAATACGTTGATTTGTACTTGATCCATTGGCCAAATCGTTCAATTCCATTAGAAAACACCTTCCGAGCATTGAACGAGCTTGTTGAAGAGGGTTTGGTCCGTTCCCTAGGTGTGAGCAATTTTGATCTGAAAAGCTTACAGAAATCCCAAGAATTGGCGAACTCTCCCATTGTAACCAATCAAGTCCCTTACAATATAAAAGATCGAAGCTATGTCAAAAATAAGGTGCTGGAGTATTGTCAGGTTAGTGGTTGTATTCTGACAGCTTATTCTCCATTGAAAGATGGTGTCTTGGCTGAGGAAATTGTCCGAAGAATCGCAAAGCAGTATGGAGCAACCCCTGCCCAGGTCGCAATAAGCTGGTTGATACGGCAGCCAAAAGTGATTACCATCCCTAAGACCGTTAACCTAAAACGGCTGCAGGAAAATTTGGATGCCCTGAATTTACAGCTTAGCGAAGAGGATACCGAACGCCTGGATTACTTGAGAGGGATGTGATGATCAGTTTTAATTCCAAGGTTTGTCTTGTCACTGGTGGGGGGAGTGGGATCGGACGTGGAATTGCCCTAGCAATTTCCAATCTAGGAGCGAAATTGGTTGTCTGTGGACGCAGAGAAGGGATGATAACTGAAACTGCCAATCAAATCCGGCGCTCTGGAGGGGAATGTTTGCCTGTCAGGGCGGATGTCTCGAGCTTAGAGGATGTACAACGTCTGGTAGAGATGACCATAGATAAATATAAAAAGGTAGATGTCCTGGTGAACAATGCTGGTATAGGCGGCGGGGGAAATATTCACAACCATGATGTTGCCTCCTGGGATCAGATCATGGCTGTTAACCTAAGAGGGCCGTTCCTGCTTTCACGAGAGGTGCTTAAACACATGCGTGCCCAAAGGTATGGTCACATCGTTAACATCAGTTCTGAATCTGGCCTTGAATATTATCCTGGAAACGGTGCTTATGGTGTCTCAAAACATGCGCTCAACGATCTGGGGGAATATATTCAGCGCGAAAACCAGGAGTTCAATATTCGGGTAGACACAATTTGCCCGGGCATGGTCGTGACCGAGATGAGTGAGAACAACCCTGGCTTGGATCATAGTAAATGCCTTTATCCAGAAGATATTGCTGATCTGGTGGTTTGGTTGGTGACTCGCCGAGAGAACGTCAAGATTGGCCGGCCGATTTTGATCCAGACTATGGAAAATCCATGGACCTAATCCTTGTCAAGAGTGCTATTGCTTGTAATTATTATAAATATTCCAGACTTTATCAGCATAGGAATAACCGACATCCATCGGCCCGTAGTGTTTGAGGGCATCTCGAAGATTTCCATAATGGGAGTGCAAGTTTGCCAGCATACGGGTGCCATATTTAATGTTAAATTCCGGGTCTTCAAGTTCACTAATGGTCGGGCGGTTGGTAAAGCATGGTCCGTTTTTACACATAAAACTGCTCGCAATTCCATCGCGAGGCATGACCTGCATGAGACCAACCGCACCGCTGCGAGAGTAGGCTGCCGAATTGCCACCGCTCTCCTGCCAGATCAAAGCGGCAACAAGATCTGCATCTAAATTATTAATTTGTGAGTACTGGCTGATCAAGTTACACCAACGCCTGATTTTATCTGGATATTTGACACTGACCAGGCAAGCCGTGTCAGTATCAACTTCCCCATTAAAGGATGTGTGCTGGTCAGATTCTTGACCAGGTGAAGAGTCTTCATGATCGATGGACATCGATGCTACAGTTGGGAAAAATACATTAACCTGACTGATTGTTTGCTTTCCAGAGACCATTAAAAAACGTCCTGGGGGTGAGGAAAAGCCAGAGGTTACTGTAAAGCCTAATATTCCTACTAAAAAGCTTCCAAATAGTGCTGCTGGGAAGAGAAAATGTTGGGTTGGTCGCATGGTTTCCTCCTGCACGGGTGAAAAACCTAAAAAAGCCTTAAAAAGATATTCCGGTTGGGATAAAATAGCACAAATGTTCTATTCTGTC
This sequence comes from Anaerolineales bacterium, assembly GCA_014859065.1. Taxonomy (GTDB): domain Bacteria; phylum Chloroflexota; class Anaerolineae; order Anaerolineales; family UBA4823; genus Kmv39. The sequence goes on along the minus strand of JACUUU010000360.1, from coordinate 86 downwards.
AAGGTATATGCGGCATAATAAATCATTTGAAACAATTACTGATTTGCCTCTTGACAAAAACGAACAAATGTTCTATATTATAAGAG
>JACUUU010000025.1 GCA_014859065.1 Anaerolineales bacterium | reverse complement strand
ATCTTCGGGAATTCCCTTTCCTTCGACAATACGCGTAAGCGCCTCTAACAATCTTTGGCCTCCTATGCGGCAGGGAACGCATTTGCCGCAGGACTCTGCCGAGGCAAAAGTGAGAAAATATCGGGCAAACTCCACCATGCAGGTGTTTTCATCCACAACGATCATCCCGCCGGATCCCATTGTTGCTCCTGCTTCCGTCAAAGAATCGAAGTCAACTGGAGTATCCAATGCAGAGGCTGGCAAACAGCCTCCTAACGGTCCACCTGTCTGCACAGCTTTGAATTCTTTGCCGTCTGGAATTCCCCCACCGATGTCGATGATAATCTCTCTTAGGGTAATGCCCATTGGGACTTCAATTAAACCAGTGTTTTCGATCTTTCCGGTCAGAGCAAAAGTCGCTGTACCGGGAGATTTCTTGGCACCTATGCTGCTAAACCATTCAGCCCCATTGAGGATGATTTGAGGTGTCATTGCATAGCTTTTTACATTATTTACATTTGAAGGTTTTTTCCACAATCCTGACACAGCTGGAAAAGGTGGTCTGGGTCGTGGTTCACCTCTTCTTCCCTCAATAGAGGCAATTAATGCAGTCTCTTCACCGCAGACAAAAGCTCCTGCACCTTCTTTGATATATAGATGCAAGCTAAAATCTGTTCCTAAAATACTTTCGCCCAACAACCCGAATTCTGTTGCTTGTTTTATAGCTATTTTGAGATTTTTAATGGCTAGTGGATATTCTGCTCGACAGTAGATATATCCTTCGTTTGCTCCAATGGCATATGCTGCCAATGCCATCCCTTCGATTACACTGTGCGGATCTCCCTCCAAGATAGAGCGATCCATAAATGCCCCTGGATCTCCCTCATCGGCGTTACAAATAACATATTTTGGATAATTTCGAGACCGGCGGCAGAATTCCCACTTTATCCCTGTGGTAAATCCTGCTCCTCCTCTTCCCCGCAGGTTAGAATCTTTAATAATCGAAATAACTTCATCTGGGGTTAATTCTCTCAAAGCAGTTTCAAGAGCTTTATAGCCATCTCTGGCGATATATTCATCGATATTTCGAGGATCGATTATGCCGCAGTTTCTTAATGCGATGCGTACCTGTTTGTTGTAGAAAGGTAATTCGGTGTATGGCGACAATTCCGAAAACTTGTTTTCTTGAACCGACTCTGAACTCTGTACCATATAAAACTTCCTTGTCAAAATGCTTGTCTTGAGAATCTCTCGCAGATTGATGAATTGTTTATTTATTTCACCATTGGGGCGGGAGAAAACCAATTGCCCATTCGTGAATAATCTCACCTCGTGCAACATGCTCCTCGATTAGTCGAGCAACTTTTGGCACTCGGATGTTAATGTAAGTTACCCTAGGCTCCCCTGGAAACTGCACATCTACCAAGGGCTCATTGACGCACATCCCGATGCATCCTACTGAACGGATTTTTGCTTTGATATCGTGTTTTTGAAGTTCCCGTTCAATAGCATGTAAAGTCTCGGCAGCACCAGCTGCAATTCCGCAGGTTCCCATCCCTATAGTAATAATCGGTTCAGTTTCTGCCTGTAGATGTCTATTTTCCTTCAATTCCATTCGATATTTTGACAGTTTGGTGGTATTTGAAAATAACGGCATTCCAATCACTCCAGTTTCTTCAGTGTGCGCACAAAACTTTCTGGTTTCGTTTGAGCATAAACTTGATCCCCAACAACTGCAACCGGGGCAAGACCACACGAGCCAACACAATAGACTATCTCAAGTGTGTATTTATAATCAGGAGAGGAACCTCCTGCCTCAATTTCTAAGGCATTCTCGATCGCCTGGACGATCTTAGGTGATCCACTGACATGACAGGCGGTACCGTCGCAAATACGAATCAAATGTCTGCCCCGTTTCTTCAGGTGAAATTGAGCATAAAATGTGGCCACTCCATATAGCTGGCTTATTGGTATTCTTGTTTTTTTGGAAGTTCTAACCAAAATCTCTTTAGGCAGATATCCATAAACTTCCTGGATTTCCTGTAATATTGGTATGATAACCCCCTCTTTACCTTTGTACTTATTCAAGATCTTTTCTAAAGACTGGTAATCAAAAGACTCTTGCTGTTCTTGAGAATATTTTCCTATCTCGATCTGTGCTGCGATTGTGTCGCCGCTCATCCGGCTACCTCCATCGACGAAATTGGAGTTAATACTGATATTTCATCAGATACTTACTGTCATTATATTCAAGAATTATGATAAGAATAGTGATATAACTCATATGAATCGATTGCTTTATGGCACAGGATAGAAGTATTAGTTGATCACTGGTAGAAGATCAGTTTAAAGAAGAAAAAAACAGCCCGTTTAAACAATAATCGAGCTGTTCAGATTATTTGAAAATGGGGTGCCAGAAGGGTTTCGAACCCTCAACCCCCGCATCCACAGTGCGGTGCTCTGCCGTTGAGCTACTGGCACCATTGCCAAAATTTTATCACGAAGGTGTATTCAATTCAAGCATTTCTTGAATCAGGTTTGCTGAATTATCTAAATCTATTTCTGTTTGTTCCCCGGTTTGAAGATATTTTATAGTAACCTTTCCGGCGTTGATTTCATCTGGTCCTAAGATCACAACAATGTTGTAACCCATTCTGTCAGCATATTTAAATTGCTTGGATAAACGATCGGGTTGGGGGTATGTGGCAACTTTTAATCCCTTTTGACGTAAATCAGCAGCTAATGCCAGGGAGTGGATCAAGTGTTCCTGATCGAACACTGTGATAAGTAAAGGTGCAGGGGTCTTCCCCGTTTCTTTAGGTAGCAGTCCTGTTTTTTCTAGGATAAGAGAAATCACGACGTCCCCCATGGCAAACCCTACTCCGGGTAAAGGTTTACCCCCCACATCAGCTAGGAGATTATCATAACGACCTCCACCAAGAATAGCCCTTCTCACTTCACCAATTAAATCCTGTGCTTCGAATACAATACCTGTGTAATAGTCAAGTCCTCTAACGATGTTGGCATCAAAGCGGACAAACGGGCTTGCGTTTAATGCCTCCAGAGCTTCAAAAAAAATCTCTAACTCGGGTGACTTTTTCCATAGATCAGTGTTGTCCAGGATCGATATTAAATCTTGAAATTGCTGGATATTTAATCCCATATCAATGGCATATGCTTCCCATACCGACGGTTGCATCTTGCTGCGTCTGTCAATTAGTCGGAAAACATCTGGCCGTTTATCATCAGTAATACCGATGTTTTTAAGTTCACCATCAATAAGCCGGCGATCATTTACCAGGATGGTAACCTGATCTGGGCTTAAACCAACCAGGCGGAAGAATGTAGTGATAATGGCAACCAATTCAGCGTCGGCTTCAGGATTAGCTACACCGATCAAGTCGATGTTCCATTGAAAAAATTCCCGCGCCCGCCCTTTTTGCGGTCGTTCATACCGCCAAAATGGCCCGAATGACCACCATCTTAGCGGGAATACCAGCTGATGTTGCCGTTGGGCAACCATGCGGGTAAGACTAGGTGTTAGCTCGGGACGTAATGTGATTAGCTCACCACCGCGATCTGGAAAAACAAAAGATTGCTCTTTTACAAGTTCCTCACCGGATTTCGCCGCGTACAAATCGATTGTCTCCAAGAGTGGTGCTTCATACTCTTGGTACCCATATACCTCCGATGCATGCCGCACTTTATCATACAACCAAGTGCGTATAGACATCTCTTCAGGGTAAAAATCGCGCGTGCCTTTGACTGGTTTGATGATGTTTTTCATAACCTATCGATTTTAGCATACTTGTTAGGTTCTGATAAGAAATGGTTTCGGATAGGGTAGAATTGTTTGATAATCCGATGCATTATCAGGATAATTACAATAATTTCATGTATACCTTATACACCATGACCGATTATAAAATTGAGACTACATTACAGAGTCCAAGGAATTTACAATGAAGATTGTCTCATGGAACGTTAATGGGTTGCGAGCAGCAATTTCAAAGCGGATTTGGGATTGGATTACGTTCCAAAACGCTGAAATTGTCTGTCTTCAGGAGATAAAAGTAAAACCTGAACAATTAGATAACGAGCAATTGAATCTGTTTTCAGAATTTACTGTGGTATGGGCTCCAGCTGAACGTTCGGGGTATAGTGGCGTTGCGACTGCAATGCGTAACCACCGATTAGACAGTAAAATTGGACTAGGAATTTCCCGCTATGATAGCGAGGGACGTATCATCCAGTCCAAGCATCCTGGTTTTTATCTTTTCAACGTGTATTTCCCAAATGGTCAACGCGATCTTGGGAGATTGACCTACAAGCTCGATTTTTACGCAGATTTTCTCGAGCACTGCGACCAACTACATGCAAAAGGTGAATCGATTGTAATTTGTGGCGATTTTAATACCGCACATAATGAGATCGACCTCAAGAACCCCAAGCAAAATGAAAAAACATCTGGATTTCTTCCAGAAGAACGAGCCTGGATTGATCGTTATCTGGAACATGGCTTTGTTGATGTTTATCGCTATCTACATCCCGATGAAGTTAAATATACCTGGTGGACATATCGATTTGGTGCCAGACAGCGAAATATCGGATGGCGGTTGGATTACTTCCTCGTATCTGAAAAATTAATTTCCGCAGTCAGTGAAGTTAATATTCACCAAGATGTTTTAGGATCAGATCATTGTCCAATATCTCTGAAGATCGATCTTTGATCAATTACTTACTTCCATTGAGCTGCTGGAGTAATTCTTCAGGTGTGTTAACAGGGTATTGGCAGAGAAAGTTTTGGCAAACGTAAGCAGTGGGCTGCCCATTTATTAATTGGCGATTATTTAACAACTTCGGAGAATTAGGAATATCCATTGGTGGGGATATGGCTGCCACTATTCGAGGTCTGTAGGTAGACCATAAGGCATCGATCAACGACCTGGTTCGTGCAGCGCCGTCATTTCCAATTATGGCAACTTCGAATACTGGACCAAAAGCAAAATCTGCTGCACATAACCATTGTCCAAACGCAGTTGGAAAGCGGGTCATCAATTCCTGATTGCTTGCAAGTATGTCCTCAGCAAGTTCACGCCATTCCAAACGGTCACCATATGCAGATAACTGCAGCAGTGCCATAGCTGCCAACGCATTACCAGAAGGGGTAGCATTATCTTGGATATCCTTTGGTCGGTATAACAGGGTTTCGTGGTCAGCGCGTGTATCGAAAAAACCACCTGCCGAGTCGGTAAATTGAAAGACCATTTCATCCGCAAGTTTGAGTGCCGCAGTATACCAATTTGGATCTGGGTCGGATTGATACAACGATAGCAAGCCAAGAACCATACTGGAGTAATCCTCGAGATATGCGTTGTGTCGTGATTTTCCACCTTCTTTTCCCCCTTTCCAAGTTCGCATTAGCCGGTCTTCTTGATATAAATTATTCAATAAGAAGCTAGCATTCTTTTTGGCGACATTGATATATTGGTCATTTCTAAGGTAGCGACCTGATTCAGCAAAAACTGACATAACCAGGGCATTCCAAAAAACGATAACCTTATCATCTGTGTTTGGTCGTGTCCGTTGAGAACGAGCACTTAATAAGACCTGGTGTAGAGAAGCCAATTTTCTGGGGACTTCTTCGATTGGCAATCCAAATTTTTGAGCTATCTGCTGGTCAGTCAACTGGCGTTGAAGTACGTTTTTTCCTTCAAAGTTTCCCTCCTTGGTGACACCATATGCTGCGACAATTAAATCAACATCTTGGGAGTTGGATAGCGCTGCATTAATCTCAACCGGAGACCAGGTATAAAATTGACCCTCCTCTCCCTCCGAATCAGCGTCTAAACTGCTGAAAAATCCCCCCAAAGGGTGTGCCAGTTCACGTAAAATAAAATCAAGGGTAGATTTACATACTCGATAGAATACTTCATCCTTGGTGATCAGATAGGCATGCAGATAATTTAAAGCAAGGAGAGCATTATCGTACAGCATTTTTTCAAAATGAGGTACTAGCCATTTGTCATCCACGCTGTAGCGTGCAAACCCACCTCCAATTACATCATACATGCCTCCCTTCGCCTTGGCACGTAAGGCATGAGTCGCTAAATCTAGCGCAGTTTTATCACCACGGGTTCCTAATCGAAGCAAATACTCTATGATCATGGTTTGTGGAAATTTTGGCGCATTTCCCCAACCTCCGAATTTCCAATCGTATGAGTTTTCCAGACTGGTGATGACCTGGCTGAATTTCCCCTTATCAAGTTCATCACTGCCCTGATCTGTAGGCAATTGATTTACAAGTCGATTAGTAAGTTCTTCACCGCTTACGAGTAAACGCGACCTGTCTTGTTTCCATAATTGGGCGATGGTAACTAAGATATCCCTGAAAGCAGGCATTTGGTAACGCCTCACTGGAGGAAAGTAAGTCCCTCCATAAAATGGTTTACCATCAGGGGTCAAGAATACACTCATTGGCCAACCGCCTTGACCGGTAAGCGCAACGACTGCATTCATATATATATTGTCCAAGTCAGGTCGTTCTTCTCGATCCACTTTAATATTCACGTAGAACTCATTCATAATCGCTGCAATTTGTGGATCTTCAAATGACTCATGTGCCATTACATGACACCAATGGCAGGCAGCATATCCTATACTTAAGAATATGGGTTTATCTTCTATGAGCGCTTTATTTAATGCTTCTTTACCCCAGGGATACCAATCAACCGGGTTACCAGCATGTTGGAGCAGGTAGGGAGAATTTTCACTGATTAGTTTGTTTACCATTAATGTACCTCATATGTAATCAAGATAAATCTCAACTATAAGAATTTCGCTGGAGAGACAATTATTTGGTCTCTATTATTCATAAGTTTCGAATTCCAGCTCAAAGTCTATTTCGGATAACCAATTCTCAGCTGGTTCGATCTCGATCTCACCGAACGAACCAATCTGGTTAACTCGCACCAGATGTCGTTTCACCAACTCAAGCAATGCAAGAAATGTCACCACAATTTCCATCCTGGAACTTACATTATTTAGCATTGACCTGAAAGTTGCTTTGTTTTTTCTTTGGAGTAGACCGGCGATTTGGTCAAGTTTTTGGCGTAAGGAAATTCGAGGGCCCGGAACAACAGCCTGCACTGGCATCTGTTTACTTGAAAGCAGTGCCTGTTCAAATGCTGAATGTGCAGCAGTCATCAGATCTTCTAATTCTACATCCTCAACATGAGTGGGCTTGTTTTCGATTTTTGTAGGGTATAGGCGCAAGTAAGTACGTAAACCAAGGGCGTCTCGATTTTCTAGAAGTAAAGCGATATTCTTGAAACGCTTGTATGTTAAAAGTTGATCTACAAGTGATTCTTCATCCAATTCGTCATCTATTTCTTGGTTTGATGATGTTCTGGGCAGAAGCACTTCTGATTTAATCTGCAGTAACTTAGCCGCAATTATTAGAAAGGCAGAGACTTGTTCCGCAGCTCGCTCGACAATATCCTTGAGATGTTCAAGGTATTGATCTGTGACCTGTGCTAAAGACACTTTTGTTATGTCTAGCTCAGCTCGCTCAATTAATTGCAGGAGTAAATCTAATGGCCCTTCATAGACAGGTATCCTGACCTTAATATTTCTGGCGTCTTGGAAAATGAAATCGGCACTCATTGATTGGCTAATTTATCCTTTCAATGTGTGCGCCTAGGTCTTTTAGTTTTTGATCGATACTCTCGTAGCCTCTGTCGATCTGCCTGATATTTCCGATCACCGATCGGCCTTCTGCAGCCAGGGCTGCCAACACAAGCGCCATTCCAGCTCGGATATCCGGGCTTTCCATACTTTCTCCAAATAATGTTGTCGGACCTTGTACGATACTTCGATGTGGGTCACATAAAACGATATGCGCGCCCATGCTAACCAACTTATCGGTGAAGAACATCCGACTTGGATACATCCAATCGTGGAACAAGACACTGCCTTGTGATTGAGTCGCAACAACGATTGCTATGCTCATCAAGTCTGTCGGGAACGCTGGCCATGGCATCACTGTTATTTCAGGAATTGCATTACCTAAATCTGGTTCAATGATTAATTCTTGATATTCTGGAACGGTAATATCTTCACCTTCTACATCCCAAGATACCCCCAATCGATTAAAAACCATGGATATCATATCCAGGTAATGTACACCTGCATTTTTAATACGGATCGTACCCTGGGTGACAATTGCCGCACCAATAAAACTAACTACCTCTAAGTAATCTGGACCTATTGAAAATTCTCCACCCTTTAATTTATCAACTCCCTGGATGAGTAATGTATTTGAGCCAATATTCGAAATTTGTGCCCCTAATTTATTTAGGAAGTGGCAAAGTTCCTGGATATGTGGCTCTGAAGCAGCGTTGCGTAATTGTGTAGTTCCTTTTGCAGTGACAGCTGCCATAATAGCATTCTCAGTTGCAGTTACACTGGCTTCGTCCAGTAAAATATTGGTGCCTTTAAGTTGCTTGGATTTGAATTGAAATAATTTATCTCCGCGATCGAATATGGCTTCTGCTCCTAAGGATTCAAGTGCTAGAATGTGAGTGTCTACCCTCCGCCGGCCGATGACATCGCCACCAGGGGGTGGGAGAAACAATCCACCGATTCTTGCAACCATTGGCCCAGCAAGCAAAATTGAGGCTCTGATACGCCGACAGAGATCCGGATCGAGATCAGCTGGTCTTACCTCCTTAGCTTGGATCTTCCAGGTGTGGCTGCCAGAATGTGTCACTCTTACCCCTAAGCTTTCTAGCAACATACGCATGGTTTCAACATCCTGAATATCTGGCACATTGTTTAACGTTACTTCCTCATCAGTTAATAAGCAAGCTGCAAGCATAGGAAGAGCTGCATTCTTATTTCCAGATGGTGTTACATCACCTTTCAACGGATATTTCCCCTCAATAATAAATTTGTCCATTATGGATCTCCAAATTCTCCCATTGTTATAATCTCGCCATTGCTTATGCCTAATAAGATTTCTGCACTTTCACGCTTTGCAACAATCTCAATCAGCCCACTGCTGCCCAGCAATATCGCGCATTGTCCTTCACCTACCTCATCAAAGGTATTTACCCATGGCAGAATTGTTCCATCAAGAAGGCGTATTCTCATCTTATCAACCTTATACCTGGCCTGTAGACTGCCAGGCACCCATGGTTCGATTAGATCGATTTCTTCGCCTCTTCGGTGAAATCGGCCTAAACTGGTAAGCAGGTTTCCGTAGCGGTCTGAATAAAGGATTTCTCCGAGTAGACTGTTTGACTCTCTTGCCTCCATACGAGGGTAGGGAATTAGAACCGGATCGGATAGCGGCGGGCCGAATTTTTTTGGGCTAATACCCCGCGCGAGATGAGCAGCTGCTGGTGCGAAGATATCTCTACCGTGGAAGGTTGTAAATACTTCCGGCAGTTGATAATCAGGGTTCTTGAGCTGCCACACTTCTGCTCCAGGCTCCAATACATAGGAAAAAAGGCCGTTGTCAGGTCCGATGAAATAAAAGTCTCCCGATTTCACTAAGATCCCTCTTCGAGAGGTCCCTACTCCTGGATCTATTATGCAAAGGAAAATTGTTTTAGGTGGGAAATATGGGAGTTCTTTCCAAAGGCTTATTGCTCCTCGGCGGATATCTCCTGGAGGTATCTCGTGGGTTAAGTCGATCATGGGTATACCAGGTGAAATGTTCGAAATTACACCTTTCATACTTCCTACATAAGTGTCAATAACCCCGAAATCTGATAACAATGCAATTAATGGTACCGCGAACATAAGGTAGATTGTAACTGAAAAATCTGTAAGGTGATTGGTTATTCGCTGATCATGCCAAACTGCTATAATGACGGAATGATCACTCCTATACTAATCGGGCTTGTAGGTTGGGTCACCGGCACATTTGTCAATTATTTATCAGATGTGCTTCCACATAAAAGGCGATTAACCCAACCATTTTGCTTAAACTGCAGTCTTGAACAGCCTTTTCTTGATTATTTTGTTTGGCCTCGAAAATGCCAGGCTTGTGATTCTAGACGTAGCTTTCGCGTTTGGTTTGTCGAAATCCTGGCTGTTCCTATAACCATCTGGCTCTGGTATTCTCCCCCAGAACCACTGGGGTTCTGGGTTGGTTTATTCTTGTTAGCTTTTTTTGCTGTCGTGATTGTCATTGACATTGAGCATCGACTTATCTTGCATCCAGTTAGCATTTTTGGAGCGATTGTTGGTTTAGGTATTGGAACATGGCTCAATGGTTTACAGCTTACCCTTTTGGGTGGCGCTGCAGGATTTGGTATTATGTTGGTTCTTTATCTTGGGGGCATTTTATTCGCAAAGGTAGTATCCCGATTAAAGGGGCGGGATCTTGATGAAGAAGCGCTTGGCTTTGGTGATGTTAACCTTAGTGGTGTTTTGGGATTGATGTTGGGATGGCCGGTTATCTTTGCGGGCTTATTCATAGCTATTCTAGCTGGTGCTATTATCAGTATCATTCTAATGATCGGTATGTTAATTACCCGAAAATACAGAACCTTCGTAGCAATTCCGTATGGCCCCTTCTTGGTTGCTGGTGCAATATTTCTTATCTACTTTCGGGAATTTATACTGGCTCACTTTGGGTAATGAAGTTCGGGCTTCTTTTATTGTGATCCTATTGACCGAACATTTCTAGTAGAACTGGGTTGATTTTAGGCCAATCAGGAATCAAGACCTGAGCACCGCCTGCAGTAGTGGTAGGATGGACCATGTCGCGAGTAATTACGCGGTTATCGATGTTGTCTGTGCCTGTAATAAGGATGGAAACTGCCATCCTTGGTAATTGCCATACTGGTAGATTTGTATCGATAGCCCGAAGAATTGCAGGAGCCATAGCGGGGAGACGAAGCCAGGTAGCAGGTTTTAGGCTTTGTATTAGCACCGATTTAATGAATAACTGACCGCGTTCCATGCGGAAGAAATCATCTGTGCCTTCCCGATCTCGAACGAAAGCCAGAGCTTGATCTCCTTTGAGTTTGTGTTTCCCAGGACTATATCCCCCGGTTGCGTTCTCCAGTTCAAGTTCTAGTCCACCCATTGCGTCCACAATCTCTTTCAAGCCTTCGAAATTCACCCGAATGAAGTAATTAACGTCAATCCCAAAATTATAACGAACTGTCTCCATAGTTGCTTGAGGACCTTGCCCAGCCATTTCACTTTCTGCAAAAAAATGGGCAGTATTAATTCGGTTCTCTCCGATGCCGGGAATTGTTACCCATAAATCCCGCGGGATAGATAGCATTCCTACATATGGGTTAATTGGCACGAATGTAGCTAATATGATCGTGTCACTTCGACCGAGTGATGTTCCTTCTGGTGCTCGGTCAATTCCTATAACGAGCACATTAGTGCGACCAGGCAGTAGTCCTATTAAACCTATTACCAATATTAAACCAACAGCTATAGCAATTACACTGCCACATCCAAAACAACAAGATCGGCGTGAGTTGTTTTTTACATTAACCGGTTGGGTAGAAGACCAGGGATCTACATACATGAGCATATTCCAATTTATGCGGTTGCTTCTTGGCTATCGCTGGGTTTTAGTCTGGAACGCCATTCACGCTTTTCCCAAGTAACCAGCAAAGGCGCTGCAATAAAGATGGATGAATATGTTCCGCTGAAAAGCCCAACTAATAAAACAACTGCAAATTCACGCAAAGTAACTCCACCAAATAAAGCCAGGGCCAGCAGCATAAATTCTACTGTCATCAACTGTGTATTGATGGATCGCTGTAAAGTTTGGATCACCGAATGATTTACAAGTGTTTCATACGGTAAACGCCGGTATAGATTTGAGTTTTCCCGAATGCGATCGAATACAACAATTTTATCGTGAGCAGAGAACCCTATTGTCATTAATAACGCTGTCAAGAAAAGCGCATTGATCTGCCAACCCAGGAAATAACCACCAATTGCTCCTAAACTAAGCACCACTGCGACATCATGGATGATAGCTAAGACAGTACAAACACCGTATCGGAATGCATTCGGTACTCCTCGGAATGAGAAAGTAACAAAAGCCATTACTAATAGGGCAGCCACCCCCACTGCCAATGCTGCGCGGGTTGTTACTTCTTGACCAATTGTTGGTCCGACACTTTCGAAGCGTCGAAGTTCGACCTCTTCTTGGAAGCGTGTTTCCATCGATGACACTACTTGTTGTCGGGTTTCATCTTCTAGAAATGGAGAGCGAGCGATGATTATGTCTTCTCCAGATCTTTGCACCAGGACATTATCTACGCCGAGTTGATTGTACACAGTAATGATTTCTGATTCGGGCGGTGCCATTCCAGACGTGAAGCGTACCTCAAGTAAGCTCCCTCCAGTAAAATCGATTGCCATTGGCAACCCGACGAAAAGCGCCAGAATTAAGCCAGGCAGGATAACCAAGGCTGAGATCGCAAAATAAACATATCGCTTGCCGATGATATCTAGCATAATGCTTTTCCTCTTAGACACCAAACCATTTTTTATAATTGAATTCTTTGAAATAATCTAGGACGACGTTCATAAATGTTCTGGTAACGAAAAGAGCAGAAAACACGCTTACACATACTCCAATTGCAAGGGTAAGTGCAAAACCTTTTACGATCGTGGCGCCAAAGGCGCTGCCAAACCAAAATAGAACCCCACAAGTGATCAATGTAGAGATGTTAGCATCCCTTATGGACGGCCAGGCTCGTTTCCAACCTTGCTCAACTGCTTGAACCAATGTTTTCCCATTGCGCAGCTCTTCTTTTAACCGTTCAAAGATTAAGATATTTGCATCCAATGCTCCACCAGTGCTCAACATTAATCCGGCGATTCCAGGAAGTGTCAATGTTACTGGAATGTATCGGAATAACGCAAACAATATCATGGCATAGAAGATCATCGATAGGTTCGCAAGCAGCCCTGGCAACCGGTAATATAAGCCCATGAATAGGATCACGATTCCAAAACCAATAGCTCCGGCAATGAGACTCTTTTGTAACGAATCTTCCCCAAGAGTAGGACCTACTGTCCTTGTCTCTACAACCTTCAATGGGATTGGGAGAGATCCATAGCGCAATTGCACAGCCAGGTTGTTGGCAGATTCGAGTGTAAAGTTTCCAGTGATGACACCACTTCCTTCAGTAATAGGGCTTTCAACACTTGGTGCAGAGATTACGCGTTTATCTAAAACAATTCCAAGGATGCTACCAACATTCTCAGTTGTATACCTGGCGAATTCTTCTGCACCTTCTGGTGTTAGGGTAAATTGGATGACATATTGACCGAACTCATCTGTGATAACGTTTACAGTTCTCAAGACTGCCCCTGTCATCACGGTGTTGAAGACTTCATCATAGATTAAAGAGCTATCAGGATCCTCGGGATCAAAATCTGGTGGGAGCATACTCTCTACATCATGACCGTAATCAGTTCTTATGATTGTTCCTGCTGGCAAGAATAAATCACCGAAGTGAACAAATTCGAGCAAACCGGTCTCTCGGATTGTAGCAATCGCTTGTTCAGGGTCGTCCAATCCTGGTATTTCAACTACGATGCGCTGATCTCCAGCTTGTTGCACAACTGCTTCTTCTACTCCCAATGCATTCACTCGATTTTCAACGATCGAAGCTGCAGTCCTCATTGAAGAAACCAAGTTTTCATGAGGAATTGTGGTGTCTTCAGGAAGATCTGCTTCTAATAAAACCTGAACACCGCCCACAAGATCAAGTCCCAGGTGTGTGTCAATGACTTTCGAAAAGTTGCCGATATTGATCCCAGTGTGATTAGCAACCGGAAAATTTATCCATGCTGCGATGGCAACAAAGATGAACAGGGCAATCAACTTCTTGTATTGGCTCATGAACAGCGCAGATCCTCCTATTCAAACAAAGACCAGCCTGTGGCTGGCATTACTCATATTATACTCCTGATTGGGTGGAGAGTCCAACCAAGTAATCCATAAGGTGATCACTACTTAATTTCCCCCGTCACTACTGATTTTAAATAATCTGTAACAGATTCTAAGACTTCTTGCACGGATAAGAGGTCAGTGTGTAAATAATAGTTTGCATCTTTTTTGGCATGAGATAGTCGTCGATTTTGCTCCTCAAACTCCTCTTCCGAGAGGTTTAATGGACGTCTGAGCATTGAGGTCGAATATGAAACATCCAGATAAATCAAGATGTCAGGCGCAGCTATACGTTTCCACATATCCGGGACATATGAATGTTCTTGAGCGATGTGGCGAGCTGAATATCCATGCTTCGATAATCCGTTTATCAACGTTGTTTTCCCTGATGAACAAGGTCCCACAATGCCAATTTTCAAATTCTTCTTTTTCAAAGGATGTTTTTCAATCAATAGGTAAGCGGACAAACATTCTTCTAACGTTGTCACCATCCAGTTTCATGACTCTTAAGGCGACCACAGTTATATCGTCTGTTGGACGTCCTTGGTCTAAGCTTAAGGCATATCCCAATAAGTCGTCAGCAATAATCTGTGGTGATGGGTTTTCTCCTTCCAGGGATGCTTGTAAACATGTGATGATGTCCATGCTCTCACCATAGCGAGTGCCAGCATGAACTAATCCATCAGTAAACATAACCGCGGTCAAGGAGGTGTCGATCGATACTTCAGATATCAGTGGTCTGGTGCCCCGATAAACTCCCACTGGCAGGCAAGGATCATCTAATATTTTAATTTTTTCATCCAAGGAGAGAAGGACGGCAGCAGGATTATTTCGAGTAATCACAAGTGTTCCAGATTGTTTATCCACTGAAAAAATATTTAGCGTGGCGGATACCTTTCCTTTGCGTTCTGTAAAAAGCGAATCAGAAGCAGCTCGGGCTGCTGCGCCATCACGAACGCCATCTGCCAGGAGAGCAATAACTTTTCTAACAACCAGTGTGGATATCCACTTAGCACCTCGTCCTGAGCTCTGACCGTCAGCCATGACGATCGAGATACCACCATTAGGGCGCTCGACCACTTCAACCGTATCACCACTTTCTGAAGTGGCGTATTTTTCGATCTTTGCAACAGCTACTTGAAGTTCCATGGTTATCATTTTACAGCTAGTCTATAAGTTTGTGAGCAACTATGATCACGATTGAGCTGGAATCGTTTTTAATTAATTCGGTGTTAACCTCAAAACCGGATTGGATAATTGGAGTGAGATATTGAGAATTCCAATCTGATGAGAAATTAGATAGTTTTGAAAGGAAGGAGGACGCAGGACAAAACCATCGTGGAGAAGATATCCATGCATAGGGGAGGACAACTAAAGAACCACCCGGAATAAGTACTCTATGAATTTCAGACAAGGTTGCTTGGTTGAAAATATAGTCAGAAGGAAAAGTGGCGACGATATTCTCAAAAGACTTATTAGAAAACGGCACGTATTGCGCATAGCCATTTACTATAACACCATTTTCAAATTTCTTATCATTAACCGTACTAACTCGCCTGCACATTTGCCAACTAGCATCCAAACCCACCACGTGGTATCCTTTTTTCTGCATTTCATGCATGAGGTGGCCTGGGCCAAAACCTAATTCGAGAATTGATTCACCTTTTAGGTAGGGGAGAACGGAGAGTACCCAGGTATTCCATTTTCCTAATGAAACAAATGCAGCTACCCAATCATACGACCACGCAAAGTGCGTATATAACAATTTGAATAAAAACCTGAAAAATGATTTTGAAACCCTTTGGTGAATTGGGATTTTATGCATGGGTCTATTTCATTTCGATTGTTTTAACCTCAATTCACTAGTACAGATAACCTTTCAGGGAGAATTGTGTAATCCAAATCCAAGATTGCTTCTGACTGGATCTCTCCATCTGCATGCATTGGGGTTGGGGTCTCCGAATTTATTTTTAACCAAGGTGTGTTAATCTCATGAATATCAGGATGTTCCACATAATTGCCTCGACCTGGTTTCATAGTTCTGGGTAAGAGCTGCAGTGTTTGTCTGCGTGTAGGCATGAATCCGAATACAAAAGTTAATAATCCATCACAAGGATTTGCGTGTGGAGTAACATAGAACACACCTCCAGTTCGGGGACTATTTCCAACAGTAACCAAGGTGATTGGTCCATAATAATCCCCATTTTCCCATGTTAGTCGCATTTTCCAACTAGGATTTGCATATACCCCCATCAATGTTGCCACCAAATAACGTGAAGTGCCTTTAAGTCGCTTAATCCGCTGTTGAATCAAAGTTATGAACGGTTCCAGTCCTATCGCTGAATTATTATCAAAGTATCGATTGTTAACTTTGCATAGGTCGATCAATTTAGTATTACCACTTGCAATAACCTTAGCTGCTTCATCGATGTCCTTTGGTAAACCGAGATTATCAACCATGTCATTTGCACTGCCAAGCGGTATTATTCCTAATGGTCCTAAAGCTCTGTCTTTCAATAAATTTTCAGAAGCAACAGCCAACCCATTTACCACTTCGCTGATAGTACCATCACCTCCAGCTGCAATAACAGTATCAAAACCTTGATTTACCGCCCGGGCAGCCAGATCCATCGCGTGGCCAGGCCCTTCAGTCAAGATCAGCTCATATTTGACCCCTGCACGATTAAGGGCATCTTCAACTTCTTGCTTCTTTTTCAACGCATTCCACCTTCCAGAATAAGGGTTGTATATAACTAATAAGCTCATTACCGTTATCTCCTTACTTATTTTCAACAAAATCAGCAAGTTGACCACATCCTGCTTTAATGTCAATCCCTCGTCTGATGCGAATACTACAGGGAATACTCAACCGTTCAAGTTCAGATTTAAAAGCAATTGCCCGTTCCCTGGTGGTCGCTTTCCCACCGTATCCTTGAGTTGGGTTTAAGGGAATTACATTGACGTGACAAAGTGGTGCTCCATCCAGAATAAAAAGTCTCAATCGGCGACCGAGTTTGTTGGCTTGTTCAATAGAGTCATTTACATCATTGATCAAAGCCCATTCAAATGTTATCCTTCGACGAGTGGTTTTAACATAATCACGACAGCAATTTAATAGCTGCTCAACAGGATACTTTTTATTCAGCGGGATCATTGTAGATCGTAGGTCATCATCGATAGCATGAAGCGATACCGCTAAGTTAATCTGTCTCTTTTCTTTAGTAAAACGCTTTATCATAGGTACCAGACCTACGGTTGATATTGTGAATCGTCTGGCACTAAGGTTTAACCCATCGGGATGGTTGAGCCGATCAATTGCTTCCATTGTTGCATCGTAATTGTGGAAGGGTTCTCCCATTCCCATTAGCACTACATTGGTTAACGATTCTCCTTCTACCATTATTTGCCTGGCAAAGAACAACACTTGTTCGATGATTTCGCCACTACTCAGGTTTCTCCGAAATCCCATCTGGCCAGTAGCACAGAATACACAACCCATGGCACAACCAGACTGTGTCGAGATACAAAGGGTCTGCCGACGGGTGTAAGACATTAAAACCGTCTCAATCGATTGATTATCTGGAAGCCGAAAAAGAGTTTTGGTCGTCTCTCCATCCTTTGATGATAGAGTTATTTCTGGTTTGAGATAGGAGAAAGAGAATTCTTCGAGCAACTTTGTACGCAATGGCTTAGGTATGTTTTGGATCTCTTCCGGTGTTGCTTTTAGTTTTTTATAAATACCTTGCCAAACTTGTTTTGCCCGAAAGTTAGGTTCCCCCCATGAATCCAGGGTGCCATTTAACTTATCGAGGTCAATATCGAAAAATAATACTTTTTCCATCTGCTAAAAACAAGCTAAAGAAGATCTAGCAATGATTCTAAATCGCGGGTGATTATATCTGGAGCTGGTTTCCAATTCGTTGCACTTGACCCATCGGTAACACCCGAAAGTACAAGCGCGGTCCTGCATCCTAAAGCCTGACCACCAGCTATATCAGTTTCAATTCGATCACCAACAACCAACGTTTGTTTAGGAGGTGTACGCAAGTATTCAAGTGCTAGGCGGTACATCTCGACTTGTGGTTTCCCGATTACCAAGGCTTTCTTCCCAGATGCAGCTTCAACTGCTGCCAAAATCGCTCCTGCACCAGGGATCAACCCTTCTGGGGTGGGAAAGGTATTATCAGGGTTCGTAGCTATGAATTCAGCCCCAGCACGAATTAATTGAGCAGCTCTGCTCAGCTTTTCAAAAGTCAGCTTTCGATCCATGCCTACAACAACAGCTTGAACGTCATGATCAGCAGCAGTAAAACCGAATTGTTCGATGGAATCCATAAGACCTTCTTCCCCAAGAATGAATATGTTACCTCCTTTGGGGTACATTTTATTTAAGTACGCTCCAGTGGCTACCCCGGAGGTGATAATCTGGTCTGGATTTATGTCAACATGGAACTTACTTAATTTATCTACATATTGTTGAGTCGTAGTAGTCGCATTGTTGGTAGCCATTACAACCTTCAAGTTACGCCTTGAAATTTCTTCGAATATTGCTTGCAAATCACCGATAGGCTGCATCCCTTTCCAAAGGACACCATCCATATCCAGGATTAAGGAGTGAATCGTAAATTTTGTCATTTATATGTCTTGATATTGTTATGAATTAAATTCGAACACCGGAGCCATATTTACTATAAAACCGGATGGCTAAATTATGCCACCCGGTTGAAACTCCTTTTACACGATCATGTTATCAATTTTCTTCTTCGGCGGTTTTTGCTTTTACTTCGAGAACTTTATCGATTAAGCCATATTCAACTGCAGCTTCAGCACCCATCCAAAAATCTCTTTCTGTATCTCTCTCTATCACTTCCAAGGGTTGATTAGTATGGTGTGCTAAGATTTTATTGATATTGTTCCGCAATCGCAGGAATTCTTTTGCCTGAATTTCGAGATCCGTTACCTGACCTTGGGAGCCGCCGTGAGGTTGGTGTAGATGGATGGTAGCATTCGGCAGGGCATAGCGATGACCTTTTGTCCCTGCAGCTAGCAAAACAGTGCCAAATGAAGCCGTTACTCCCACGGCAAAGGTGCTGATAGGATTTGGTATCATTTGAATTGTGTCGTAGATTGCTAAACCTGCATACACCTGCCCACCAGGCGTATTGATGTACATACTTATCGGGGCTTCTCGATCCTCCTGATTTAAGTACAGCAGCTGCGCAACGATCAGGTTGGCAACCTGATCGTTTATTGGCGTGCCAACAAATACAATCCTGTTTTTTAGAAGCAATGAAAAAATATCGTAGGCTCTCTCACCACGACCGGTAGTTTCTATAACCATCGGAATGAGTGATTGTGGATTAGTAATCATCGTATTTAGTACCTTTCTTGTGTTTCAATGGTTTTTATTGAATTTAATGGTTTATTTGTGTTATTAATATCCCTAACTAAGACTCTCTTCACTTTCGGATGGCTTTTCTGTTTCATCAAGTTTTATTTCTTCTGCATCACCATTACTCTCAGCGAGCTCCGTGTCTTCTTCACCAACAGCCTGCTCTTCATCAGATTCATCATCTTCTAATTGCTCGGAGGCTCCTTCGCTTAGTGGGTACTCACCTTTAGCAATTAAGTTGAGACGTTCTATTGTCTGGCGGAGACGCATATCCGCTATTACATTATTAATCAGATTGGGGAGAAGTTTATCTTGGGGGATTTTCTTGAATTCAGATTCGGGCATATAATTACTCATAGCTTCTAAAACCCGGGCTGTCTCCTGTTGAACTTCATCCTGGTCGAGCTTAACATTCTCGGCTTTTGAAATTTCCACCAAAACCAGTGTCTGTTTCAAACGTGATTCAGCGATAGGTATTGCCTCAGCGCGCATTCCCTCCTCATCAATTTCTCGTATCTTCATATATGTATCTAAATCAATGTTTTGGTTTTTTAACCGGTGTTCCAAATTGTGGATAACTTCATTGATCTCATCTTCGAGCATCTGAGGCGGATATTGAACCTCAGAAAATTCAACAACATGGTTGACAATTTTTTCATTGTAGTTCTCGTTATATTCTGCTTCAGCATGCTCTTCCAGCTGTTTACGAATTTCTTGAAGCATCATATCTACGTTCTCAAAATCCCCGGCATTTTGGGCAAAATCATCGTCTACTTCTGGTAAAGTATGTGATTTCACTTCATCAACTTCGATTGAGAATTCAGCCGTAGCACCTTTTAACGTCTCAAATTCGATATCATCAGAAAAAGTATGCTGAAGATTTTTCTTATCACCGACTGAAAGACCAATCAGCTCTTTGGTAAAACCTGGAAAAGGCCATGCTTGAGCAACAACATCACTATCGGCGGATATGATAAACGAAACCTGTCGCTCGGGGATTAATACTGATTGTGGTCCATCTGGACCATCTAATTGAGTCGCTTGTAAACGGATAAATACGCGGTCACCTTCCTGGGCAGGGCGATCCACCGGTTCTTCGATTGCCTGGTTCTCCCGTAATTTGTTTAATGTTTCTTCAACCTCGGCATCTTCAACTGGCTTAGGTTCGTGAGGGAATCTCATTGATCGATAATCGCCCAGTGTAACTTTGGCCGCTAAAGGAACAACAAACTCCAATATTAGTGGCTCAACTTGGACAATTTTTTCTAGACTGCCTGGACCATATGGATCTATTCCAGCTTGATCGATGATCTCAGGATACATATCCTTGATCAAGATCTCTAAGCCATCTTCAAATATGGTGTTGTCTCCGACAAACCTCTGAACAACATGGTACGGAGCTTTCCCAGGTCTAAATCCAGGAATTTTTGACTTTTTTGCTATCTTTCGGGCAGCGATCCGTTTAGCTTGTTCGAATGGTTCTTGCTCGATTTCTACAGTCAGCTTCACTTGATGATCTTCTAGTTGTTGAGTTTCAATTTTCAAAGTTTCAATCCTTCATATAAAGATAACGGAAAAATTATAACACGCACTGGTTAATTAATAGCAGTCAGACGGCGAATTGCCTCAATAAAAATGTTACTTTGAAATAATACGTTGCCTCAGAAAAGA
>JACUUU010000359.1 GCA_014859065.1 Anaerolineales bacterium | reverse complement strand
ACAAAAGTGCTTGAAATGCGTGGTAGGGTTTCGGCTGTGAAGCAGCAAGACCTCTTTTTTCGCGCCAGTGGAAGCGTAGAAGAGGTATTCGTCAACCAGGGCGATGAGGTCGAGGCCGGTCAGGTGCTGGCATATTTGGGCGATCGGGAAAGCTTTGAATTTACGTTGGTAGATGCCCAAATCGAAGTCATCTTGGCTGAGAGAGAATTACAATCGCTAACCGACGAGATAGGAGTGCGGCGGGCCGAAGCGTTGCTGGAATTATTCGAAGCTCAGAATGCTTTGGAAGAAGCCCAGCAGACTCGCTCCCAATTGGAACTACCGCGTGCAAACCAGCTAACTATCGAACAAGCCCAAATACACTACGAATCGATGGAAGAAAGACTTGAGCAAGCTCACCAAGGTTTTGAAGAAGTGAAGCATCTGCCTGAAAACGATTCACGTAGATTGAACGCTTTACTGAACCTGTCTGAATCTCAACGCCAACGTGACTTAGCGCTGGCTACGTTGAATTGGTATAAGGGCTCGGCAAGTCAAGATGAAATAGACAAAGCTGACGCTCTGATAGACCTGGCACAAGCCAGGCTGGAAATCGTCGAGAGGCAATACGAACGCATAAAACATGGGCCAGACCCTTATGAAGTCGCTTTGGCAGATGCGCGGCTGCGCAGAGCGCAATTGAACTTGAACAAAGCCCAGGCTAGCCTGGAAAGCATGGAAATCAGGGCGCCGTTCGATGGACAGGTGTATTCATTGTCATTGGCTCCTGGAATGCAGGTCAACGCTTTTACCAGTGTAATTACTGTGATTGAACCAGGAAGCCTGGAGATAACCGCGTTGCCTTCACCTGGTGAATTGGCGGATCTCATGGTAGGCCAGGATGCTCGCGTCCGGTTGACAAACCAGCCTGGTCACGAATACTTCGCTAAGGTGCGCCATGTACCCCATATGTCAACCAGCTCAGGGGGTGCTGTACAATCTGGCGACCAAAGTATGCGTATCTATATCGAGGACAAAGAAGCCGAACTGGTTCTAGGTGAGATTGCCACAGTGATCATCGAGTTGGAGAATCGCGAGGATGTTCTCTGGCTTCCACCGGCAGCTTTACGCATATTTCAAGGACGAGATTTCGTTTTAATTCAAGATGGTGAAATACAACGCCGTGTGGATGTACAACTCGGCTTGAAAAGCCAGGATCGTGTCGAGATTCTGGATGGGTTGAACGAGGGTCAGGTGGTGATTGGTCCATAGGTGAAGGAAAATTGAATTTATGATGGAACCTTTCGTGGTTTGTGAAAATCTGGTGAAGATCTATAAGCTCAACGAGGTTGACGTGATGGCTTTGCAAGGATTGGACCTGAACGTGCAATCGGGAGAATTTGTAGGCATCGTGGGTCCTTCAGGTTCGGGAAAGACAACGCTGTTGAACGTGCTGGGAGGACTTGACCGTCCTTCGGCCGGTCGTGTGAAGGTCGAGGGAGAAGATTTGCTTAGAATGACGGATGTTCAATTAGACAATTATCGCCGTCAGAAGGTTGGGTTTGTATGGCAGCAGACCACCCGCAACTTGATCTATTACTTGACTGCCCTGGAAAACGTGCAACTACCGCAGCAACTAACCGGTATCCCGGTAAAGAAAAGCCGCGAATATGCCCGTTACTTATTGGAAATGCTGGGGTTAGGTCATCGCTTGAACCATTATCCAATAGGATTATCTGGTGGTGAACAACAACGCGTTGCTATCGCGGTTGCTATGGCGAACAATCCGCAACTGCTTTTAGCAGATGAACCGACCGGTGAAGTGGATTCGGCAATGGCAAAGGATATTTACGCAGCCTTGCAGAAGGTAAATCTAGACTTTGGCACAACCATCCTGATAGTTTCACACGACCCTGACATCAGTCATTTCACTGGACGGGTGATAGCTATCCGCGATGGAAAGACCAGCACCGAGACGGTTAGAGTAAATGGGTCAGCGGGTGATAGTTCAAAGACAAACCAGGGTGAAGGCAAAGGATCATCTTCAGAAAAACAGATAGCAGGTTCTACAACCCATGAAGTGGAGAGAAAATTGGAATTCGAAGAGCTGGTTGTTCTCGACAGTGCCGGCAGGCTGCAGATACCGCGAGAGTATATGGAGGTGCTCAATATCAGTGACCGGGTAAGGCTAGAATTGAAGGGAGAGCAACTCCTGATCCAACCTGTCCTGGGGAGAAGACAATCTGAATCATCTCCTGAAGATGAAAAAGAACTTCGTGAATTTACCATCGCAGATGATTTACCTCCCGATACGGTTAGAGCTTCGTCGATAAATCAATCTCTTCGGCTCATTCAGAATTCGGTTAGATGGATTCGGCGTATGTTGAAGTCTGTCCGAGAGGATGAGCGATGAAATCACCATCTGCTTTTGAGAATATGGGTCCTACTCAAAAACAAAGCAAGTCCACCAGCATGGTGACTAAAGGCGATACTTTCGTGAGCGTCAGGGAGGTTACGCGTAGCTACTGGTCAGGTGACCAGCCAGTGCATGCCCTGCGAGGGGTTAATCTTGAATTAGAACGCGGAGCGTTGGTAGTGCTGAAAGGCCGGTCTGGATCGGGTAAGACCACATTACTCAACCTTATTGGAGGATTAGATAAACCGAGCAGCGGTGCGATTGAATTTGAGGGGCAGCGTTTAGACCGGCTTACCGATGGCGAACTGACCATGCTTCGCCGCCAACGCTTAGGTTTCATCTTCCAATCGTTTGCCCTGCTACCAACATACTCGGCTTTTGAGAACGTGGAATTGATCTTGCGAATAGCCGGAATGAGCGGTAAAGAAAAAAACGAACGAGCACAACGTTGCCTGCGTGCAGTTGGCCTCACACACTGGATGGATCATCGTCCTGACGAAATGTCAGGTGGACAGCAGCAGCGCGTCCAGGTAGCGCGGGCGATTGCCACCAGACCTGATTTAATCCTGGCCGATGAACCCACCGGTGAGTTGGACACAGCCACGAGCCGCCAGATTTTCAACCTTCTCAGGCAAGTGGTCGAGAAGGAAGGCACGACGGTCCTGGTGGCTACACACGATGCAATCGGGGAAGAGTACGCAGATATCGTCTATCAGCTGGTGGACGGGAAGTGCGTGGCATGAGCGTTTTCTGGCTCAGGTCTACAGCTTTGGTGGGGTGCGAACAATTGATTGGGGGTGAATGCGGATGAATGCTGTAAGCGCGAAACTCACCAGGAAATACTGCGAAGAGAATACTGCTGAATTGTAGAATAGAATGATGGCTGAGGTTGGAGGTAAGACGCGGATGAACGCGGAGGGCGCGGATAATTATTAACCATTTGCCGTAATGAACACAGAAATTGAGGTAGGGGAGGAGATTTTCGGGTAAAGGTTGGAGGGGTTTTGTAAATACAGCTAAAGTCACTGCGTAAATTGTGCCCTTAGTCTCAAGACATAACATGCAAAATGTGCTATAAATTGAGTATGGAAACGTTATTCAACACCGAGCGGAAATTCATCTTGATCGTGGCTGCGTTGTTATTGCTAATCGCAGCAGTGCTCA
>JACUUU010000358.1 GCA_014859065.1 Anaerolineales bacterium | reverse complement strand
CTTTTCGATATTCCTCATCAAAGGAAGGTTGTAGAAGAAATGATTGCTAAAAGAGTAAAAGAACATACTAGTGCTTGATAAATATCGAGATTATTTGGTTCTTATTATGGTAAAGTTCTATTAATCGAATGGTTCACCTCGTGTTTTAGTTTTCATGTACCTGTAGTGTAAATGTTAGATTAGGGATTGGAGGGTCATCATGAATATTAACATAACCATATGGAGAATGCTTGGGTATTGTATATACATTTTGATGGCTTTATTTATAAGCTTGTTTGCCTCTGAGTTCACATTCTCCATCAAAACAGTGGCAATTTTAATGCTAATTATGGGTTGGTTGATCAGCGAATATGTCCAAATTCCCGGATATTTTTTTGGAAATGTAAAAATGTACATTTCATGGGTTGCAAGTTTTCTATAATTAGCTGCATTTCTATTTCTCATCATGTGGTCAGGCCGTATTAGTCCAACCGTAACATATCTTGAATGGATTTTGGCGATGATGTTAGCTGTATCTCGAATCAATGTCCTTTTTGATATCACCCGCCGACTGAAGTTGGCAACCGGAAGTATTGCTGATAAGAAATAATACCTGCATGCGTTATTTGTGCACGGACATGATTTGATAATACAAACCATGTATGACTGGAGTTTTAGTCGTTAAACTAGGAAGATAAAAACCTTTAATCATTATATAGATTCTAGCCGCCTGACAGTTTGCCATTAGCGATTAATTACTGATGGAATCTTCATAGGCACTTGATTAGCCAATTGCCTTGCGACCATATTTCTGCCAATGCAAGAAATGCTTTGATATGTCCGATCACACCGGTAAACAATATGTCTCAATCTGGTCATGATCACCTGAGAACCCATGGTCACCAACCAAACATATAACATGACACAGCCAGGGTCAAACGGGACAAACGCAAGAAATGTCGCAAATGCGTCTTCTCCAAATCAAAGCCATGACCTTTCATGTCACCGTACATCTCCTCGATCCCCATCCGCCGTCGATAAGCTTGCATGACGGTTTGAGGGCAGACGAGGTTGGTGGCCAGGAACCACGGTTCTTTTTCACCAATCTGCCAACAAGCCAGCAGGTTGACCGGATAGGCATACTTAGCCGTCAAACAACACCCACGCAATCCCACGCTTTTTCTTACCTTTTCCACCAGCCCATTCAAACGCTGAGTATCGCCTAACCCGCTATTTGCAGTAGGGTATTCGCCTAGCATGTTCCTCCGGTAAACGAAAACCCTGTTCCAATTGCTGATGGCAGCTATGGTGACAAATTTGATCCTAATAGCAACTGAACCTAGACTGATGAGATCGTAAACTGAAGGAGAGCTATCTTTTTTTCGTTTGCTCTGGAGAGATTCTTAAGCGAGTAGACAAGCATTTTTCCTACCTAGAGACTTATTATAGATGCGATCTTATCTAAAACTGGGGGTCCTGGTGAATTTCTAGTGCGCAGCTGGGAGATTGCATCCTACGACATAATAATGTATTCATTTGCAATACTTAAATCCCAATGGGTCCCATTATTATCCACATTTTGAATGTAATAAATTATTCTAAGCCAAGCTAACACGTAATTAGAGAATTATTCTTATCATAATATAGACAATCAGAAATAAAATTAGGATTAGAATACTCATTAAGGCTGGTTTAGAGGGTCGGCGTGAATAGAAAGGCCACTTAAAAATCTTAGTTATTAAAAAGCCTGACAATAGCGCAATTAGGAACAGGATGCTGAAAGGAGAGATTCGGTCATAATGGATATAATCATTAGCCACGTTGACTGCCAACCCTACCCAGAGTAGTGATATCCCAAGTATTATCCAAATAGGAGGGCGTTCTTGCTTCATATCAACACCCTCCACAAGCCCAGCAGAAGCAGTATGACCAAGCTCCACCACAATATAATAGACATGTATATACTGCGAAGCATGACCAAATTGTAAATGGACAAAGTAATAACGCTGCAGAACATACGACTAATGCATATCCAGAGCATCCCCAGAGACCCAGACATTGAATTAGGATACTTGGAGTACATGTTGAACTTAGGTTATTGTCCGATCCCTCAGCGAAAGCCACCTCAGGATTTACTTCAAATGTTGAAATATTACCTTTCTCGATGGAATGAATTTTTGCCTTTTTCAAGTCCTTTTGATCCAAAAATTCTACCATATTAATCTCAGAGAACCCGTTTTTCGTCACATATTGTAGAACAGCAATATTGTTTTGATGATCAATGAAAGGTATACTGATGACATTTGCTTTCTGTGTTCCATTTGCCCATAACAGAGAAGTGACATGAGATTCCTTAGTGATCGGATGATAGGAAGCGAGAGATTCAGACAATATACGGACATTGGTGTTATTCAAAACTTGTTGAATCAACTTCTCTGCTTTCTCTCCATCTATAGCTTTGAATATCAAATCATCCGGGATTTGCAAGATAGCTCTTGCTTTTGCATCAATTTTTGCATTGGTGGTATAAACTTCTGGGAAGAACCTCTGCAATTTAGACATTAATGGGACAATGCCTAACCCAGCGACTATTTGTAAGAAATTGTGTCGAGACAACTTGTTCTTTTTCATTTTCATCCTTCCTTTCTTGTTAGTAGACCAAATTTTCCACCGGATTTCGACAGAGGAATATCTTTAACTGGATGGTATGTTGTAGTTTAATATTTTGTGACTATGTTGCTTTGAGTAGCTTAACATGTTTATGAATGTAACGATGAACAAGTAATATAGTAAGAATCACAATTCCCAATATTAATATTAGAATGATCAACCCTTGAGTACTCGCAGGGTCGTTAAGGGTGGTTTGGATGGGTAACCAGTTATCAATAGTGATGATTCCACCCTTGAACGCGAATACTGGAATGAGCAATCCCATGAGAAATACGTTTCTAAACACTAATCGCCATTGAACAGGTGTTATTGTTCTGAAACAACCGCAATCATTATTTTTGCCTCGTAATAGGCTAATGGTAACCACTCCACAAAAGAGCAAAAACAGTCCGAATGCAATCAATGTCGCCACTTGAACATATAACCCTACCAACAACATCGACCCAGTTATAAGCTCAAGCCAGGGAAGAAAGCGAGCCATAATTGAAGCCACATTTTTGGGAATAAGGTCATATCCCATGATGGCTTGCAAGAAGCGGTTATGCCCAATGCGTATTTTTGATATACCAGCAAGTAGTAGCGTTGCGCCTGTCAGGATACGACATAACAAAATGCTAAATAAAAGTAATGAGGCTAACATTGTGCCTTTTCCGTGAAAAGTTCTCTATCTCGTTGCTTGCTTGCGATGGGTATCGATAAGTTGTGCCAAAAGTCAGCATAAAGGAATAATCTTCTGCCTATCAATAATATGAACATATGATACTTATAGCAGAATTTCATAATCTCCACAACGGCTTAAACGCCAGTTAAACCTTGCCAGTTTTGACAGCACCCCCTGGCGGATCCGCCAGGGGGTGCTGTCAAGAACATTGTTAAAGTAAATCCAGGATTGATTTTGAGCATCTTACGTCTCAATCCAACCATGCTTTATTGCTGTAAGCACCG
>JACUUU010000357.1 GCA_014859065.1 Anaerolineales bacterium | reverse complement strand
CAGAAGAACAATAAACATCGATAACGACTTCGGGGGGAGCCCACTCAAGCAAATCCAGATTGTAAACATTGATCTTACGGGGCTGCAATTCGACATCTTCCCCCTGGCGCGCCATTTCATACGCTTTTTTGCCTTTAACCTTGATGGCTGAATAAGGGGGAGGAATTTGTTCTATTTCACCCACAAATTGTTGGAGAATTTCCATAAATTGTTCTTCGGTGATATCTTCTACCGAAGAGGAGGAGGTAATGTTTCCCTCGGCGTCGTAAGTATCGGTCGATGCGCCCAAATGAATAGTGGCTTGATAGCGTTTATCAGAGGCGGAGACAAATTCGCTCAAGCGAACTGCTGGCCCAATCAGCACTACCAACACTCCTGATGCCCGCGGATCTAGGGTGCCGGTATGACCAGCCCGGCGAATGCCAGTTCCTTTCCTGATAATCTGGACGATGTCATGGGATGTAAATCCCACTGGTTTATCGACGACTAGAACTCCTGAAACAACGTTTTTTATTTGATCTCTATCCATATTTATTTCCCATCAAGATTTTAATTGAAAAGCGTTGAAATTTCCACAAGAGAATTAATCTGGTAAAGATTATCCCTTTCCGATTAATTTACGGGTTGATTTTATCACCCGCTCTTGCACTTCATCTAAACTTCCCTCAACTTCAGCACCAGCAGCTAAAGTATGGCCACCACCCCCAAACATCTGCGCAATCCTGGCTACATCTAGACCTGGTCGAGAACGCCAGCTGACTTTAACCCTCCCATTTGATTGTTCAACAAAGATCACAACCAAATCGACATCATTGATAGAGGTTAGAATATTTACCAGATCAGCGTCATCGCGACCAGAATATCCGGCTGCTTCCCGATCTGCAAGCGAGAGGTTAGTCCATAGAATCCGATCTTCTCTTTTGAGTTGTGACAAACCAGCTCCCCAATAGCGGACTGCTTCAAAAGGGCGTTATATCAGAGTCTGGTAGTACAAACTTGGTAAGTCGGCGCCTTTTTCCATCAGGTCAGCTGAAATGCGCAACGCTTTAGGAGATGTATTGTTTGTCCTGAAGCCTAGTGTGTCGGTTACCACACCAGTCAAGAGTGCCGTAGCCACTTCCTGATTGATCCATAAACCGAAAGCTGACATGTGTTCTGCAAGTATTTCAGAGGTCGCTACTGCTTGGGGATCGACAATGTTCAACCTGGCGAAAAGCGTGTTGGTTGGGTGGTGATCGATGTTAATATCGGGGAGGTGTTGGTCCTCTAATATTTCACCTACCCGATCCATATCGGCACAATCCACGTAAACAATTAAGTCGAAATGACCATCAGCGCGTTTCGTTACCTGACTGCAGCCAGGTAAATGACGGAAGCTTGCTGGTATCCCATCAGCAGAGATCATTTGAACGTCTTTGCCCGAGTTCTTCAAAGCAAGACCTAAACCTAAAATTGAGCCAATTGCGTCGCCATCCGGTCTGACATGCGAAACCACTAAAATACGCTGTGCTATTTTGAATTCGTCAGCAACAGATCGCAGTAAATCTTTATCCATCCTGGAATTCCTCATTTTCCCTGTTAGTTGAGTCGTTAGAGCTCGAGGGGGGAGTTTCTTCTGGGTTGGTGTGAGGACTCCCTTGGAGTGAGGCAATCAACTTGTCGATCCGGTCACCTCGTTCGAATGTTGGGTCCCAGTGAAAGCGTAGTTGGGGAAATATTCGCAATTTAACTCGTTTTGCCAATTCACTGCGCAAAAAGCCACTGGCGCGTTCAAATCCATTCAAAATTTCTTCAGAGCGTTGCGACCCTTCTATTGCAGACACATAGATGTCAGCAAATGCAAGTTCCCGATCAACACTGACATCTGTAATAGACACCCCTTCCAGACGCGGATCATTTACATCGAAGAGCATCATCTCCGAAAGTTCTTCCTGTATTCGATCTGCAATTCTTTGTACTCGTTGTGTAGAAACCACAATTCTCTCTTTCTTAGTGTTCAGTCTAAATAGGTGATTATTCGCTCACCTCTTGGACAGTACACTCAATGATTTGTTCGGATATCCTTGTGCACCAGGTAGATGATAATATCCACTAACGAAGGTAATAACACTTGGTATGCAATAATGCATTAAGCATGGTTATCCAGCTATTTCTTAGTCCAGGCTGAAAAGTACAATTTCAAGCAAATCAAAAGGATGCCTGGACAAAGCCTAAAGTGTTCTGTCAAAGACGTTCCAATTTATGGAAACATGTTTAACGGAACACTAGACTACCATAATTTTTTCAATAACAAAACATTCCAAAACATCACCTTCGGCAAATTCATCAAATCCCTTTAAAGCAATGCCGCATTCAAATCCCTGACGTACCTCTTTAACATCATCTTGAAGATGTTTCAGAGAGCTGATTTCACCTTCGAAGATTGCCTGATCCTCTCTGATAACACGCATGCGGGCATTACGGCGGATTTCGCCATCTAAAACCCGACAACCAGCGATTTTGCCAACTTTTGAAATGCGGAAGATAGCTCTTACTTCTGCGTGACCGAGCACGATTTCCTTCAGCTCCGGTTCGAGCATACCTTTCAATGCTTTTTGGATATCCTCGGTGAGGCGATAGATGATATTGTATAGCCGAATGGAGACACCTTCTGTCTCAGCTAAGCGTTGAGAAGACTGGTCGGGTTCAACGTTAAAACCGATAACAATCGCGCGCGAGGCAGCGGCAAGCATGACGTCACTCTCACCGATTTTTCCTGTCTCAGCATGAAGGATATTGATATGGATTTCTTCTGTATCCAGTTCTTGGAGCGAGGAAATAACGGGTTCCAGCGAACCTTGTACATCTGCTTTGATAACCAACCGCAACTCTTTTTCTTCCCCAGATTGGACGCGGTCGAATAATTGTTCAAGAGTAACAGCTGTTTGCTGTTGGAGGGTAGACTCCTCCAGTGCTTGTTTTCGCTCCGCAACGATGGCACGAGCTTGTTTTTCAGCATCTACTACCCGAAATAGATCTCCAGCTTGGGGGACATCGTTTAATCCCATCACTGCTACTGGCATTGAAGGCCCGGCTTCCTTTACCCGGTGACCGAGATGGTCAAACATGGCGCGTAAGCGACCGTATGAGTTGCCCGCGACGACAATTTCACCAACATTCAATGTGCCATTCTGCACCAACAGGGTTGCCAGCACCCCTTTGGCGCGGTCAATTTCTGCTTCAATGACTGTACCAACCACATATCCGTTAGGATTAGCGCGGATTTCAGTATTGTCGGCCACCAATAATATTGCTTCCAATAAGTCATCTAAGCCCTGTTTTGTTTTTGCGGACATTGGTACAACGATGGTTTCACCATCCCAATCGTCAGGCACTAAACCAACTTCTGCAAGCTGTTGTTTTACTCGATCAGGGTCAGCTGTAGGTCTGTCCATTTTGTTGAGCGCGACCACGATCGGCACTTTGGCAGCTTTGGCATGGGCAATA
This sequence comes from Anaerolineales bacterium, assembly GCA_014859065.1. Taxonomy (GTDB): domain Bacteria; phylum Chloroflexota; class Anaerolineae; order Anaerolineales; family UBA4823; genus Kmv39. The sequence continues at coordinate 129 of JACUUU010000357.1, read as the reverse complement.
GCTTCTTTGGTTTGAGGCATCACACCGTCGTCTGCAGCAACAACCAGCACAACGATATCAGCACCTTGAGCCCCCCGAGCGCGCATAGCAGTGAAAGCTGCATGTCCGGGTGTATCTAAGAAAGTGATA
>JACUUU010000356.1 GCA_014859065.1 Anaerolineales bacterium | reverse complement strand
CGCAGCATGGCATCAACCAGGAGGGGACCACGTGCGTTGGGTAGGATTTCAAGGAACATGATGTACCAGGGTGATTCACCGCGCGTCTCAGCCGCGCGGATATAATCGCGCGTTTTGATGTCTAAAGCCAGGCTGCGAGCCAGGCGCGCCACCCCCGGAGCGCCAATTATGGTGATCGCCATGATCACGATCAAATCCCCTTGACCTAATGCGGTGATCATAACCAAATAGAGCACAATCTGGGGGAAAGCGATCAGGGCATCTAACACCTGCATCACAACTTGATCTGTCCAACCGCCACGATAACCAGCATTCAAACCCAGTATCGATCCCAGAGTCATGGAACCGAAGACGCCCCAGAGGGCTACTCCACCAGGGATAGAGATACCTCCCCATGGTAAGCGAGTCTTCAACAGGATGACTTGAGTACCTTGCATCAGGCGAGAAAGGATATCACGTCCTAAATGGTCGGTTCCCAACAAATTGGTGGAGTTGGGCGGAAGGTTTTGGGTGAACTGGGTAGCGGTTGGTGAAAAGGGTGTCCAGAAGATCGAAATCACTCCCACCAGGATCCAGAAGAATACCATCCCCATTCCTACGGTGGCTACCTTGGAGGAGAGAATTATTGAAAGGCTGTTCAAAATTCGCTTTACCAGGATTGGTCGTTGCGCTTCAGCAGCTACTTCAACGACTGCCATAATGACCTCCTATGAGGGGGAAAGGTTGATAAGAAGATTTGATTCTATCCATAACGTATGCGGGGGTTGAGGAAGGTATAAGCCATGTCGCCGATCAGACGGGTGGCGATGGCGATGGTGACTGTGAGCATAGCAGCTGCTTCAACTGCATTGTAATCCCCAAAAATAGCTGCGTCGTAGATATATTTTCCTAATCCAGGGTAGCCAAAAATGACCTCCACGACGACTACACCTCCGATCAACCAGTTGACATGCAGCATGATAATGGTGATGGGAGCCATCAACGCGTTACGCACCGCATGGCGCACTACCACCCGCCAGTAGGGCATACCTTTGATGATGGCGGTGCGGATATAAGGTGAGTCCATCACCTCCACCATGCTGGCGCGCGTCATGCGCGCCACATAGCCTAATTCAACGGCAGTCAAGGTCAGTACTGGCAATATCAACATGCGCGGGTTTTCGTAGATTGCATCTGCGCTCATGAAAACCGTGACCGCCGGTAAAACCGCGAGCCAGATGCCGAATATCAAGATAAGAAAGATGCCCGTTACAAACTCTGGGGTGGCGGTTGCTCCCAGGCTGGTGATGGATATAATGCGATCCAGGGGTTTACCTTCATTGATTCCGGCGATAATGCCTAAAACCAGGGCAAGTGGCATCACGATCAGGAAAGCCAGAGAAGCTAAAATTACGGTATTCCTAACTCGGTGGATTAAGGTTACTGCGACCGGCCTGCCAGTCTGCAGAGAAGTGCCGGGATCGCCGCGAATCAGGCCTTTGCGTAGAGGGATGAATTCTTGAGGTCCATCAGAGACTTCGGCAAACCCGGTCTTAGTCCGCACATAGACCACCTCGCCTTCTCCACGCACCCATTTGACCGCGTTGTTGCGCGAGCTGACTCCCCAGAAGTACTCGTTGCCCAGTTCGTCCTCTTGCCACGCATCACTGATCAAGGTAGTGGTTGTGGAGCCATCTGGTTGGCGCCTTAAAGCATATATCTCACCCTCCTCCATCTTCCAGCGGGTTAACTGACCATCTACATCGGCGTACCAATCCATTTCTTTGGTTTGGGGATGAACTTCCGTGACCAGTGGGTATCCGATCAGGTTGCGAGCTTGCCAGTCTGTCCCTGCCAACCAATCCACATAGCGTAACCAACCTGGCCGATCCAAGCCTAGCTGCTTACGAAAAGAGACACGTTGTTCTTCAGTAGAGAAAACACCTAGAATTTTAAGGGCAATATCTCCTGTTCCTATCTCCAACAAGAAAAAGAGGGCAATGGAGACCAGTAGCAGGGTCACTATGGTTGAAATCAAGCTGCGGAGGATGAAACGGGCCATACGGCTATCTCTCTATAATATTGAATAAAGCGCCGTATAAGCTGGTTTGGTATAGCATATACGGCGCCGGATTAGACTATATCAGGCTGCGTCTGGGTCAATCCAGACTTCATGGAGCAGATCATATTCAGTGGGGTGCGCCTGAATGTTCTGAATTGTATTCGGAACGATGTTCCAGACCTGTTTCCAGTAAGCTATGCCAATTGGACCACGTTCCATGAAGATATCCTCGATCTGGCACATGATCTGGCGACGTTCTTCGACATCCAGAGTTTCTTCGGCTTGAGCGAGTAATTGCTCGAACTCCTGGTCTACCCAACGGGTCTCGTTCCATTCACCCGGGTTGCCAGCTGCATCGGCAGTGTAACCTAGGCGCATAACCTGGGTTCCCAGAGGGCGGTGTGTCCAGGATGTCATACCCAGGTCGACTTCTGTCCAGCGATCCCAATAGCCACCAGGCTCGGTGATGTCTAGGTTGATGGTGAAGCCGCCTTGAGCCGCCATTTCCCTGAGAGCCGCAGCATAACCGGGTTCATCCAGATCGTTCTTGGTAGCTAAAGTCACGGTAAGACCATCCGGATAACCCGCATCGGCCAGGAGCTGCCTGGCGCCATCTGGGTCATAAGCAGGAACAGGTTTGTCGCAGTACTCGGGATGCACAGGGGCTATATGGGCATCGATACCCAAATCACCCTGTCCGTAGTAAGCCAGTTGTAGTATCCGCTCGCGATCCTGGCACATCTTGAGCGCGTTGACCACTCTCTGGTCGTTCCAGGGTTCCAGATCCACGCGCATTCGTAGCACAGTAGTCACTGCAGTAGGAGCCGTCAAAACTTTGTGGGATGGCAAGTCTCTAAGAGCTTCCCAGTCGCTGGCGCGCGGCTGGTAGAGGGCGTCGATTTGCCCGCCGAGCACGGCTGCTAAGCCGGCATCCTTGGCCATCGACACGTAAATGATCTCATCCAGATATGGTAATGGCTGCCCGTCTTCTCCTAGTGCCCAATAGTCGTCGCGACGTCTTAGCACCGCTCGTTCTCCCTCGGAATATTCATGTAGGGTGAAGCCTCCGGTGCCAATCGGTTGCCGGATGAAGTCACCTTCAAAGTTGCGGTGCATGATGTTGGCTGGATAATGGAACAGGTGCTCCGGGACGCCGATGTTTCCCTCGTGAAGATGCAGGCGGACGGTATAATCATCCACTTTTTCAACGTCCTCCATACCATGCAGATAGGACATTAAAGAGAGGATCGATGAACCTACCTCGGGGTCGAGCCACTGTGAGAAATTGAACATCACATCATCGGCAGTGAACTCATCGCCATTATTAAATGTGACGCCTCTGCGCAGGTTGAGTGTCCATGTTTTTACATCATCACTGGCTTCCCAGCTCTCCAGTAAATAAGGTCGGGTGATATTGTCTGGCCCGGTCTGGGTCAGGTATTCCGCAACATGGGCGACCACGTTAGACTGCTGTACCCACGAAAACCGGGCAGGATGATCGATCATCTGCAGTTCCATAGCCCGCGTGAAGGTGCCACCGCGCTTGATGGTTGGTTCAGCTGGTGGTTGGGTGGG
>JACUUU010000490.1 GCA_014859065.1 Anaerolineales bacterium | reverse complement strand
CGCAATCGAGAGTTGTTCCGCTAACTGCATATTCGTGCGACCTTTGACCATCAGCGCCAACACTTCCACCTCCTGCTTGGTAAAGGATTCCCCATGGTCGGCATTTCCAGTCTTCTGTTCGAGAAGCCTGTTCGCCAACGGTGACCTCAACCACATCTCTCTGGCAGCCACCTTGCGCACGGCTTTTGTGATGCTCTCCAAAGACTCACTGCTGAGCAAATAACCCCTGGCGCCGGCCTCCAGCAAGCTCTTCAGGTGTGCTTCGGTGATTACGGGTTATTAGCACGATAAATTTTCGAATCTATGATGATAAGCCCGCGATCACCTCCAGCGATATAAATATACCCATGAGAGGAAGCGAGCATAAGCCCAGTTACATCATCGTGACCGATATGTGCTGGGTTCCATGGATCTGTAACATCGATCAAGTAAAGGCCATCATCACTAAGCAGGAATAGGATAGATTTCTGCAGTTCTAGATCTCTTAGCATTCCCAGTTCACCTAACACCAAACTGCCCAGCTCAATCGGTTGGAATGGATCCTGGACATCTACAACGCTAATACGCGTCAAACAACCAGTGCTTTCAGAACAATCCAGGAGTTCTACCATGAAGACTTTGTCTTCAGAACCATCAACGAACACTGTGCCTCGATTTTCTAGCTTACCAATAAGGTGAGGCGTATCTCTTTGGTGTAAATCAAAAATGTACAGTCCATCCATGGCCAGATAGGCAAAGTCTTTGATAACCCGTAGGTTGCCACATCCAGGTGTAGCGGTCAAGCTTGCCAGAATTGGTTTTTCAGGATCACTTACATCAACAACTGCCAATTTACAGGTTCCATCAAACGGATTCACATATACATAATTGTCTTTCACATCGATAGTATTTAGTTGCGAACCAAGGGGTAAATGTGAAATTTCAATTGAGCTCTCAGAATTTTCGAGATTAAGAATACTGATACCATCATCCCAGAGTGTCAGGTAAGCCATATTCTTTTCAATTGCGATGGCTGAGATCCCTGAAGAACACTGAGAACAATGAACAGGGATGTCAATTGATCTAAGCCATTCTAATTTAGCGTGATTTTGGAACGTAAATATGTGGAGTTGGTGACCACCTTCACCCCTAGCGGTATAAACTTGTTCGTTAGAGACTGCGACAACTCCGAGTGGTCCTAATGTTTCATAGACACCAACTAATGTCCCGGTGATATCTAAAATTGAAAGTCCATTTTGGTGCGAGAAGTATATCTTTTGGTTTGCTTCAGCAATGCCTTTTCCTTGAATTGATTTCTTACCTGAGTGTGTCGTTACAAAGTCTGGAAGTTCAAGCATCGAAAGGTGTCTTTTACAACCCAATCCGAAATGGCAAAATCTTTCGACAAGATAGAACTTCTGCCCATATAGCGCCATGTCTAGGTAGATTTCATCAGTTAAGTAACGGTCAATTAATGTGGGAGAAAGGGGGTCAGTGATATCGATCATTGAAATTCCCAAACCAGCCATGAAGGCAAGGTTATCAACTATAACCACTGCGCTGGCAGATCCGGTGTTGAATTCTTTTACCAAATAAGGCATCTCAGGATTAGAGATGTCGATAACACGCAGGCCCCCTTTCTTCATAGATTGGTCATCGTCTGCAAGGTATATGTACCCTTCTTTAATAAATAGACTAGTAGCCTGGCCTGAGATAGCCATGGAAGCAATTGTCCTGGGATTTAGTGGGTTAGATATATCGACAACCCACAGATTGCCATTGCACTGACCGAATAGTTCTACGGTGGAATCAATAATGCAAGGATGACCAGAAGCTAAATAAGCAATACTGGCATCAATCTTGATGTCGTTTATTTCTTGAAATTCAGTTAACTGGGCCACGGTGATGAGCGATTGGTTATCGCTCACTTCGAGCACAACCAGACTTGTTGGGGTTACCAGATAAATAAATGAACCACTTATGGCAATGCTATTTATTATTCCATCCAGGATATTGCTCTGGGCTAACCAGAGCGGTTTTGAGGGATTCGAGACGTCTAATAGGATTAACCGCTGACCCACCCCAAGGTAAACCCAACTTCCCTGAATAGTGAGTGCCTGAGAAGACCCACCAATCTGATCTACCTTATCCAAATTTATTCTGACAACATCTTGAGGTCTGATGATAGGTGTAGGAACAGGTGTAGAAGTTGACCGCCCAATGAAGGATGGCGTTTGAGAAAATGGTTCCTGCATTGAAGTAGTGATTGACGCAACACTTGAAGGAAGCGAAGCCGTGGGTTTCACATCTTGATGTCTGTTTTCAGACGCACAACTGTAGAACAAAACCACGATAAGTAATATTAATATTCTAAAATATGTTGTCTTCATAATTCTTTTTTTTACTTAACATGGTAATGGTGTAGAACGTGTCCACCGGTAAATCCTGCTTGTGGTGGATATTGGGGTGCCACATGCTCGATAAGATGGCATTCCACCTGAAGAGCATTCTAAATGGACATGAAAGCCTTTATAACAATCACAATTGCAATTCGTACTTCCTATATAGCCTATGATTTTTCCATTTGGAAAATTGAAAAGACCTTTGGAATGACGGTTTATAAGATGCCCGTAGAAGATAGAACCGATGTAACCACATCCGTTTGAATAAGCATAGAGATCTACCAAAACACCTTCATCAACCCAACAAAAGCCTGAAGGAGGAGGGGATAAGCATAAATGATCATCATTATTGTTCTCATTGAAGCATCCATTCCCTCTTCTATTTGTTTTAGGCCCTGTCCAATTAACTAAATAACTGGAGATATTCGAACTAACAAACAATTTGACGGCCGTATTTGCTGGACCTGATATGTCCATCGGTTTTATCATATTATTAATTCCTGTCTTGTGCTTACAAGCATTGGGAGCACAATCTCTGCATGCACCCATATCGTTGCAACAATTTGTCCCAACATCACAACCCTTCGTTGGATCACTACATAACAAGCAGTAACAATCAATTGCTTTTTGGGTGGCCCCAGAAAATGGACAATATATATCGAAGTCAGCCATAGGTTTTACCTCCATTTGACAAGTTTATTACACTGGTTTTAGAGAGCCTATTATCTCTTGAGAAAATTCTTGTGTCGATGGCTCAACAGTCAACACATATAGGATTTCCCTATCTATCCAATAATAAACAAAGCCTTCCATAGTTGCTTCTCGAAACCCGATGTTTGATAGAATATTGACCTCTTCAAAAATTCGAGCAGGTTCATACTGATTATTGGTCTTGCTATAATATAATGGGAATGGTCTCATGAAATCGAGATAGATCGCCAAAGAAACTGTCGTTGAACTTAATTTTAATTTAGAATCATAACTTTCATAACATAATGTAATGCTTAATAGTTCACCCTTATTAGTTAAAACGCTATACACATTTGCTAGCCGTATCCTATGAGTTAAATAATCAATACTAGAGAGGAAAGCCAACGTTATTTTTCATGTCGGTTTCATTGGCAAACTTGTTGATAATAAACCTAGGCCAATTATCTACTGAATCTATTCCAATGCCTACCCCACACTCAAAAATACCACCATATAGCGAGGGCTCAACGAAGTATGG
>JACUUU010000355.1 GCA_014859065.1 Anaerolineales bacterium | reverse complement strand
TGAGCGGTAATTGTAAACCGAGTCCATCAGGTTGGTTGCCCACCAGTAAGAGCCGGCGGCAGCTCCTAAAAAGATCAGGATACTTAAGATGAGGCGAAATGTTGGTTTCATGGTCACTCCTCTAACTGGTCTATGGCTGCCTGATCTACCTGGCAAACAGGCTTGATCAATTTTAACTCATCGACTCAATATTGGCAGCGATCTAAGGTGCAGCATTCCCTGTATCAGCCCACAAACCCAGGTTATTCTCCTTGGCTGTTCTTTGAGCCTCTAGGAATGTACCTTGGCAGGCAACATCAGGTGGGAATGTAACTGCGTGTGCGTAGCCCCGCACAACCAACTCGTAATTGACGAAAGTATCCGCTACCAAAATGTAGCGAAGAAGGCGGCCAAAACGATCGGTCTCCGAAATGTCTTTTACCAGGGTGACGGTTCTTCCAGCCACCAAGCGTTCGTTTACAGCTGTAGATTGATCGAAGAAAGACTCATCCCTTTCAGGAGTGTCCATACCAATATAGCGTACGCGATATGTTTCACCGCCCTCCAGACGCACATCAATGGTATCACCATCAATGACGTTCACCACTTCACCTTTCTGGCGAAGTGTATTCTTGGGAAGGCAGTTAAATCGATCGAATACCGAAATAGTAGGCGTTGGAGTAGTTTGCGGGGACAGAGGGGATGGTGAATGAGCGAGTTGGCGAGTCTCAGGAGATAGGTTTGCGAGCGAGTTACAACCAACACAAAAGATTGTTACGATGATCAATGAGATTAAGGTAATTACTGATTTGCTAGGTACCTGCACAAGTGCTCCTACCAGAGATGTTTTACCCCGCTGTTCAATCTTTTCTTGCGCGTCGTTTGGCATCCCGCAGACGAGTGAGGGTGTCTTCGGATGTAGGTGGGGTTTCGGATTTTTGGGAGACGCTGGGTTGTTCTTTTGGTTGCTGTTCACCAAATTGACCGGATTGTGGAGATAGGTCAGGTTTTGATGAAGAGGAGCGTCTCAGGCGAGCACGCTGGCGCGCCTGAAAAAGATGGTCTAAAGTGCGGCCTTCCTGCCCGACAGCTGGTTGGCGGGTTGGCATACGCTGCCGCAACCAATCGACTGCCTTGGCATACTCGCGCGAGCTGAATGTCACCCGGCGGAGGGCGATGTCGATAGGAAAAAGTAGGGCAACGGCGATTAACAAAGGTCGCCAGATCTCGCGGGCATAATCGGCGGCTGGCAAGTTCTTTATAAAGGCAGCTGTAGGTTCAATGAGTTGGCTTCCCCCGGTGATACGAGCAAGCTGCTGAAGAAATGGAAGGTCAGATGAAATCTGGCGGTACTCCGGAGAGTATGGCACGACCAGACCAAAGGTCTGTTGGCTGAGCGGTTGTTCATTGTCATAGGCTGCTACATTTATCAGATAGGCACCAGGTCTGGTTAAATCAACTGAAGATTGGTAAGTACCAGCACCTACTTGAGTGAGGTGAATTTCACGGCTGGTGAGATCGGGTTCCACCAACGTAGCGATGACACCCAGGAAGTTGAGGGGGTACCCATCCTGGTCAACAGCTTCGAGATCGATGATGGCTAAACCGTCCTGTAATCCGGCTTGAGCCTGGAAACCTTCAGCCTGAGGGACAGGGAGGAGCCAACCAACCAGCTGTGATACGAACTGGGCATAACCATCCCAGGAAACCCAATCGAGTGCCCATTGACCTTTTAGATCAGAGGTCCAAGCAGCCGCTCGCCCTAAGCCGTACTGCCAGGTGGCTAGCAGTGGGTCGCCGCGCGGCGTTGCCAGCTCAATGCGGGCAGTGTTCTTGGGTGAAGTGCCGTTGTAACCAAAAAGCAATGGCAGAGCAGCAGTATCCAGTCCCTGTAATGCTGGCCCTGGGCGGGAGGGGAGCGGGAAAAAGGCTTCTTCAATGATGTAATGACCAACAGCCTGAACGGTATCTTTGAGAAAGAAATCCGGAACGGTCATGATGTCTTCAGCCGGGTAATAACGCCCTGATCCAGTCCTGGCAAGATCTTCGAGATATTCCGCAGAACCAGACCCCGCTGCGACTACAGAGAGGGTGATGCCTTGCTCGGCCATCTCCCTGGCTAGAGGACGGACATCGCCACCATGAGTCCATCCATCGGTTAATAAAATGATGTGCTTGCGGCTGGCATCGGCGTTCACTAATTCGTTGTAGGCTATTTCAACCCCAGAGAGGATATTTGTACCGCCAAAAGCTTGAATTCCACCGATCTCTCGCTCGATCGTAGCCAAGTCGACTAGATAATCCAAGGAGAGTGCCCAACTGGCCGAATCATCGAAAGCAACCACCCCTAAAAAATCCTGCTCACCCAAAGCGCCAGTAGCGCGCATCACAGCTTCTTTAGCGATGTCGACTTTTGGCTGACCGACTTCTTGACGGATATAGCTCTGGTTGAGGTCAGGATCGTCACAGTGACAGCGTCCCATACTGCCAGATTTGTCCACTGCTAAAACAAGCGCAAGGTTGGCAGAGAGCTCACGGGTGCGCACGTCCATATACACCGGTAGTGCTTCTTCAAGCGGCGAACGCAGGTAGCCACCGGCACCAAACGCGGTTTCCCCACCGGTCATCAGCAAACCACGACCCATGTCACGGGTGTAAGACTGTAAGGTCTGCATGACACCCGTGGGAAGGGCTTCAGCCGGCACATTCGCCAGAATGATGGTCTCAAAATTGGTCAGCTCTGGTAGAGTCGTTGGGAGATTGGCTGGAGAGACAAGGGTTACATCCATTTCTGTGGAACGCAATGCACTTACCAGGTTGGCAGCCTCTCCACTAACACCTTCTACGACGAGGATCTGCGCTGGTCCGTGAATGATGGTGAAAGCTGAAGCCTCATTGTTTTGCAGCAAGGTATCCGCATCCGGGATGATCTGCGCTCTAAAGCGCTGGAAACCTGGCTCTGTTGGCTCGACGGGGATAAGAAATCGATTTGTTCCCGATTGTAAATTGACTTCTTGAGAATAAAAAAGTTGCCCATCTGCAAACACCCGTAGATTTGCACTTACAGGAGCGCTGCTTTGAATGACAGCGGTCAGATCGAATCTCTGGCCTTGGCGGACATCAGCAGGAGACTCCAGGCCATCAAGGAAGACTTCCACTTCACCATGATGAACCTCGAGGGGGATATATGATAGCTCGATGTCGTGTGCAGCAGCTAACTCAGCCTGTTCTAACGCTTTTCCCAGGTTTTGGCGACCATCTGATAGCAACACCATCCGCTTTGCGCCTTGGTCAGGGAACAATGCCAGACCTAGCTGTAAGGCGGCTGAAATATCGGTGCGGAAGGTCAGTGGTACGGATGTAAATCCCGGTAGGTTGCTATCCTCTGTTGCTAAGCGCTCGACCAGGGCATCCTGACCAAAAACAACCACTGCAGCGCGATCCCCATCCGGCATTGCGCTGATGGCTTGGCGGATTAATTCTTCACCACGGGTTTGTTCTTCAACAGGAATGCTATCCGAGACATCCAATAGGAATACAGCGGTGAGCATATCCGTGCTTAAACGCAGTTGGATACCGGCGAGTGCGAGCACGATCAAGGTCAGCAGTAGCAGGCGTAACGCCAAGACGCTCCAGAAGCGTGCGCGAGTAGGACGGCGG
>JACUUU010000354.1 GCA_014859065.1 Anaerolineales bacterium | reverse complement strand
CCTACCTCCAGCCTCAGCCATCATTCTATTCTATAATTCAGCAGTATTCTCTTCGCAGTATTTCCTGGTGAGTTTCACGATTAACGAATTCATTTGCTTCCACTCACTATCTAATATTCGCACCCCATCTATGCCTTAGACCGGATCCAGAAAACGCTCATGCCACGCATTTTCTGTCCACCAGCTGAAAGACGATATCTGCTTGCTCTTCACATATTGCATCGTGGTTAGCCACCAGGACCGTCGTGCCTTCCTGTTCAACCTCATGTCTAAGAAGATTTGTAGACTGTATATCAGGTGTCTGCTTCCAATTCGCCAAACCCGCCGGGCTAACCCGGCGGGTCTGGTAGCCTCCCTCAAGACCGTTTATTAATAATCAGGGTCATCGTATATGGGTGGGAGCACCGGATCTTCCTCGCCAGAGTCAACTTCTTCCCTCACCTCTACTCCTGCAGGAGAGACGACGAACCAGATATCACCTACCCGCTGCCCATTTATGTCACCGGGTACACTGTCAAAAGCATAATAATAAAGGGGCATGCCATTGTATGTCACCATCCTGCGACCGTCTTCCAGTTCAGCCGAAGCGACCATATCTACGTCCACCCCCTCCCCTAACACTGGTTCGCCTTCGATCACTAGCGGCGGCCAGAGGTTCAGGCAGTCACCCTGGCAGTTCGAGACGTCCTGTTCGTCCATGGTGAACATGTATAAGGTCATGCCCTGTCCATCTACCAGGATGTCCCCAAACGGCGTGTTCTGGGCGACCTGGATATGCAGGTCGGTGGCCACTACTTCTTCCTCCGCCATGGCTTCTTCTTGTGAAACTTCATCCTGGTCGTCTAGTCCGATCAGATTGCCCTGCGGAGAAACCACAAACCAGACCCCTTCCACTCCCTGTCCGGTGGTGTCTCCTGGTTGGCGATCGTGCACCCAGAAATACAGCGGCATCTGGTTGTAAGTTACGATCAAGGAACCATCATCCATTTCTGCTCTTCCTACCAGGCTAGCATCGATCCCCTCGCCCAGGATAGGGTTGCCATCGGTTAACAGCGGCGGCCATAAAGCCAGGCAGGCTGCATCACAGTTGGATTGGTTTGGCTCATCGATGGTGAATATATACAAGGTCATGCCTTCGTTGCCGACCAGTATCTCGCCAAATTCAGCCGTATGCGCAACTGAAAGCTGCGCTTCTTCTACTACCTCTTCCATCTCAGGAGATGGGCTGGCCTCAATCGCAACGGGGTTAGGCTGTTCTTCCTCCCTTTCCATTTCTGGTGTAGGGGTTTCAGCCATGATAGGTTCAGTTTGACAGGCTGACAACCCTAAAAGGGAGACAACCAAGAGAACTGTAAAGATAAACCATCTTTTTCTCATTAATAAACTTGAGTCGCTCATTTTTCCTCCTCGTCCAGGAATTCATCCCACAACCATCCGGCGAAAAACAGCACCAGAGTTTCGTGGGTTTAACTATACATACGCAATTTGGAATAATTTGGATTTATTTTGTAATATTTGACCTGTTATGCTATCGCTTGACATATTTGAGTCTAAGCCCAAAAAATGAGGCTATAATCAGAAGGTTAGAGGTTCGTCTGATGGATACCGCTCGCTTTGATGATACAACTCTGCTGCGTCTCATAGCTCGTTCCAGTAACGAGGCAATGAGCGAACTCTACGACCGCTATGGAAGCCTGGTTTATGGCCTGGCACTGCAGTCAACCGGAGATGTGGCCACAGCTGAGGAAATAACCCAGGATACATTTCTAAACGTGTGGAAAAATGCGGTTTCTTACCAACCCGATAAGGGTAAGGTCAGTACCTGGCTGGCAAGCATTGCTCGCCATCGTGCCATAGATCTGCTCAGGAGAAAGTATTCTCGGCAGGAAAACAACCTGTATTCCCTCGAAGAAATGCCCTCTTTTGCCCCTCCTGCTGATGAAAATATTGAAAACGAGTTGGAACTGCGCGCCCGGCAGCGCCTTGTGCGTCAGGCTCTCAATCAGCTTCCCAAAGACCAACGCCAGACCCTGGCGCTGGCATACTTTCGCGGCATGACCCACGCTCAAATCGCGCTTGCCCTCGACCAACCCTTAGGGACGGTTAAAACCCGCATCAGGTTGGGAATGCAGAAGCTGCACCAATACCTGCGAGAAGAACTGGCTAAAGAAGACTTTCTTTAAATGATCATTGTTTAACGCTCACATGCATCCAAAATGAATTGGTTTCCGTATTATTAATTAGCAAAATTGTAGGAACAGGAAAATTAGAGTAAGCAAACACCCTGGAATCACGAGATGGAAGGAAAAGAACACGTAAGCGATCTTCTACCGGCATATGCCTTGGATATCCTGGATGAGGCTGAAACCATCCAGGTTAGCCAGCACCTGGCAGATTGCCAATTGTGTCAGGCAGAGCTGCAAGGCTACCAGCAGGTAAGCCAACAGCTCTCCATGGCTGTCACCGAATCGCAGCCACCTGAGAGTCTTAAGTGGCGTCTGTTAGAACGCATCCAGACTCCAGCTACGCAAGCTGATCCTCAAGATCCAACCACACAACGCGGGTGGTTGTCCAGCCTGTCAATGGTTGGTCTGCGTGCCTGGGCTGTGGTCAGCCTGCTCCTGGTAGCTGCATTGTTGGTAAGCAATCTGCTTCTCTGGCAGCAAATCAGCCAGCCCCAAGTAAACGATTCGCTCAGGGTGGTCAATCTGACTGGTGAAGGTCTGTTTTCCGAGGCGCGCGGCATTATCACCATGAGTGTCGATGGTGAACGCGGCACCCTGGTAGTGGATGGGTTGAGGCATCTGGAATCCAAATTCGTCTACCAGATCTGGCTGTTCCGTGATGGCGAAATCTCCAGCGGGGGGACATTCACGGTTTACGAGGGTGGTTATGGTCACGCCAGGGTAGATTCCGACCAGCCTCTGGCAAACTACGAGGGTTTGATGGTGACCATCGAGGTTGAAGGAGGCAGCCCAACCCCCTCCGGAGCGGTGGCACTTGCCGGTGACCTGTGAAATCAGGATAACAAACCTATTAGATTAATTGCATATACGCTGTTGCCGTTCACTTTGCATGCTTCTCTCCGTGATGCGTGTCTACTCAGTTTTCCCTCCATAGCATTTCCTGACAAGTTGCGTGCCTTCTGCGTTCATCTACATCCCATCTCAATGAACTATCCAAATGATTCAGAACTGACAGCTTCCTTGATCACACTGGTGCGTCTTTAGCTTGAACGAAGTTATCCACATAAGACGTATTTTGGAGTATCGTCTCGCCCGGGTATATCATTTCATATGTAATGCTAAGCAAATAACGAATATTGCTTAGTGAAATAGAGGTGAGCATGTCCATACCAACCTCAGTTAAAGTCAGAAAGCGTTACCAGATAGCCTTGCTTGCCAAAGCCAGACAAATATTAAACATTAAGAGCGGCGACCGGTTGTTGGATAATTATTCCTAATCTGGCCACCATCGACATTGACCAGCATGTCACTCGCCTGGTTGCTCGACTGCGGGCTAATTACAACCTGCGCCCTCCAGATGCTCTTCAAGTTGTAGCAACCTGGCTAAACAGCGCCTAAGGATTCATAACCAACCACGTGTTGCCTCAAAATAAAAGGTTACTATAGGGGTAACGATGCCTCAAATAAAAA
>JACUUU010000353.1 GCA_014859065.1 Anaerolineales bacterium | reverse complement strand
GAAGTTTGGAATCCGGCTGATGTCAATAGGCTGGTAGATCTGGTAGGTTTCCTGAGCGGCGGCAACATTATCGACTGAAGGTGAAGCCAGGTCGTAACCTTCACCACCGGTTGCCACCAACTTGCTAATCAACTCACCGTTGTTTGAAATGTAGGTAATCTCGAGTTTTGCTCCAGTCTCCTCTTCAAATGCTTGCTTGACAGCATCTGGAACGTAGCCCTCCCAGGTCAATAGGCGTAAGGTTTGACCTTCAAAAGGTTTTGCAGGCGGGGCTTCAACTTCTGGTTGATCTTCACCTTCATCAACAGCAGGTGGTGGTTCCGCCTGTGCACATCCCCCAACGATAAAGGACAAGATGATGAATATAAAGAATATCCATGTGTACCTTTTCATTCTTTTACTCCTCCATGAATGGTTTTGAGATGGAACAAGGCAAGCGTATTAACGCCTGTTTAATGTTTGAAACGATTATAGCAGATTAAAATAAAATTAAATATTAGAATTTCGACTATGCATATCAACAACAGATTTTGTTTATGATCTTGTTTTCCATAAAGGATAAATCCTGCATTTAACCTAATTCTCAATGGGATGCCTATTGTGATGACTGCCAAATGAGGTGAATAGTGTTAATTTGAAGGATTAATTAGACGGTTTGGAGATAAAATGCTTTTTGTCACCTTGCTTGTAATGGGAATGTTGGCTATACTGAATTCTAAATAGGTGGTGGATTTTTACCATAATCAAACATTCAGGATTTCATCATTATGAGCAGCAATTACCCTCCCGTTCTTCCAGGTCTTCCCCTCTTGGGCAATGCCTTAGAGTTCAGGCGCGACCCCCAGGCGTTGTTTCAGCGCGGATACGATAAATACGGGCCAATCTTTACCATCAAATTAGGTCGCAAGCCCGCAGTTGTCCTGGTTGGTCCTGAGAACGGCAGATTCTTTTTCGAACAAACGGATAAAAGCCTTTCGATGCGGGAGGTGTACAAATTCTTGATCCCCATGTTCGGTGAGGACATCTTTTTTGCCTCCGGACCTGATACGTATCGCGAGCAACGCAACATCATGCTGCCTGCTTTCGCTGGAAAGAAGATGCCTGGTTATGTGCGCGTGATGGTGAGGGAAACTGAAAATTGGCTGGATAGTCTCGGTGACCAAGGCCGTTTCGATCTGGTATCGACGTTTGAAAAGCTGACTATGTACATAGCAGCCGGAGCATTTCTGGGTGAAGATTTCCGCCAGCGCCTGGGAGATGAATTCGCGCTCCTCTACCGCCAGTTAGGAGAAGGGATCGAGTACCTGCTGCCCACCAACTTGCCTATTCCGCGCTTCAAACGCCGTGACCGCGCAAAAGCTCAACTGGAGAAGATGATCGGCAAGATCATCGCCGAACGGCTTGCTAACCCGGGTAGCTATGAAGACTTCTTGCAGAGCTTCCTGGATGCCACTTATTCCGATGGTTCAAAGCCACCTGAACGGGTCATTACCAGTTTGGTTTTAGGGATGGTTTTTGCTGGACACGAAACCACTGCCGGGCACGCCAGCTGGGGTTTGGTCCAACTGCTGCAACACCCGGATTATCTCGAGGGAGTGATCGCGGAAATCGATGAAAACCTGCCTGAGGGGAGCGAAATCGACCTCGATTTGACCCGTAATCTGGAGAAGCTCGAATGGGCGCTGAAAGAGACCGAGCGCATGCGGCCGGTTGCGGGTCTGCTGATGCGATATAACGCAGAGGATTATGAACTAGGCGGGTACCACGTCCCCCAAGGATGGTTGACGGTTTACGCGATCGGCTTGAGTCATCGTCTGGATGAAATCTATACCCTTCCGGATGTCTATGATCCCAATCGCTTTGGACCCGAACGCCAGGAGCACCGCGCACACCCGAACAGTTTGGCTGGGTTTGGCGGTGGGCGGCATAAATGCCTGGGTATGAATTTCGCCTACGTGGAGATGACAGTGATTTTCAGCTTACTGCTTCAGCGCTATCACCTGGAACTGGTCGATCCTATGCCAACCGCAGACCCGACTGCCAATACAAGCCGCCCGCGCAGGCCTTGTTGGGTGAGCTACAAACCGCGCTGAAAAGCTTTTCTAATGTTAATTTTGCAAATTTAAGACTATAATATTACTGTTGTTGATTATAAGTGTGAGAGATCTTCCAGTAAGACAATAACCAAAAATATAGTTCGAACCTTTCGGGGGAGGATCTTTTTGTGGTAACGGAAAATACTACACTGGGAAGCAAGCTGCTGGAGAAACTGGGGGTGTTGTCACATCGTAATTTTGCCTACCTTTGGTTCGGGCAGATACTGGCAACATTTGGGGATAAATTCACCGAGATTGCCATCCCCATCTTGATTTACCAGCTCACCGGGTCAGCCTTGCAGCTAGGGCTGGCTTTTATTTTTCAAGTGGTGTCAGCCATGTTGTTTGGGTTGGTAGGTGGGGTAATGAGCGACCGCTGGGACCGCCGCCGGACGATGATCGGTTCCGATTTGATCCGCGCCGGGTTAATTGTGGTGATTCCACTGGCGATGGCAAGCCCCTTATCGATTAATGGCAAGCTGGCAATCTTATATTCATTGATTTTCTTGATCGCCTGTGTCAAGCAGTTCTTCCTTCCGGCAAAAATCGCCATTATCCCCGAGTTGGTACCAAAAAAGAAATTAATGCAGGCGAACTCCCTCGATCAGGCAGCCATGAAGCTGGCTGAATTCGCCGGCTATGCTACCGCAGGTTTGCTGATCCATTATACCGGCGTCACTCCGGCGTTTTTAACCAACGCGGGTACTTTTCTGATCTCTGCTGTTCTGATTTGGCTCATGCGCACCCAGGTTCAGACTATTGAAGTCGAGAAAACCATCAAGGCAATCTTCAAGGAGATCAAGGATGGGCTCGACCATGTCAAGAATGTACCCATCCTGGCCGGAACCGTGGTGCTCAGCCTGATCGCCCCGATGGCGCTGGGGGCTACCATGCCACTCCTCATCATCTACGTTGATCAAGTGCTGGGTGGCGGCGCCCGTGAGTTCGGATTGATGGAAGCCTTCTTCGGGTTGGGACTCTCCGTTGGTGTGATCCTGGTTGGCAAGTATGGCAGCGATAAAGACCGCTGGTCGATCTTGTCGGTGGGTGTTTTGGGGATTGGCGCGGGTATGCTATTGACATTTGGCATCCCCATGTTGCTGACAGCATATTCAACTTCGCTCCTGCTCAGCGTGGCGTTGCCCTTGTTCTTTCTGACTGCCACAGCAAATGGCGCGATTTTTCTGGGAATCCGTACCATTGTCCAAGAAAATTCCCCTCACAAGATGATAGGGCGCGTGTTTGCCGTAATTACGGTCGCCTCCAGCGCCGCCGCCGCTGCAGGAGCAGCAATGGCTGGGATTGCTGAGACAGTACCCGTCGGCGTGGTCTTCCTGGGCTGGGCATGCCTCCTTCTGCTCACTGGCGTCGCGTCAGCTTTATTCAGGAGCCGGATGGTGGTAAGTCAGGTTGGAGAAGCTGATTGATCTACATGATCAAAAAAAAGATGGGTTATCAGGATGAGGATAATTTACGCTTTGATAATTGCATCTTTGTCTTTTTTCACTTTACCCTTTTCTTATAAAAAATTAATACCATAAACCTTTTCAAATTAGCACAAAATTT
>JACUUU010000352.1 GCA_014859065.1 Anaerolineales bacterium | reverse complement strand
ATCGCCGGCTTCAACGATGTCTACTAGCGGGTCTGGCAGGAAGTCGACCAGCTTGGCGCATACGCCGACCGGGCCTGAGCCGGGTCCGCCACCCCCGTGAGGTGTTGAGAATGTCTTATGCAGGTTGTAATGCAGGATATCGATTCCGCTGTCACCGGGGCGTGAAATCCCCAGCAGGGCGTTCATATTGGCGCCGTCTCCATAGACCAGCCCACCAGCTTCGTGCACGCAGTTAACCACCTCTTCGAGGTTTTCATCATACAAGCCCAGGGTATTGGGATTGGTGACCATCAAACCTGCCAGCTCATCATTGCAGTGCTGTTTCAGCGTTTCCAGATCGATGTTGCCGCGCGCATCCGAGCGCAATTCCACTACCTTCATACCGCTCATGCTCGATGATGCCGGGTTGGTACCATGGGCTGAATCTGGGATCAGGATTACCTTACGCTGAGTTTCACCTCGCGAACGGTGATACGCGCGGATGATGAGCACGCCGGTCAGTTCGCCATGCGCGCCAGCTGCTGGCTGCAGGCTGACACCTGCAAAGCCGCCAATTTCACACAGCCAATCCTGCATCTGGTACATGATCGCCAGTGCTCCCTGGACGGTCTCGATCGGTTGCAGCGGGTGTAGATGGGCGAGACCCGCAAGCCGGGAGGTCTCCTCGTTGATCTTGGGGTTGTATTTCATCGTGCATGAACCCAGGGGGTAAAAACCGGTATCGACCCCATGGTTGAGCTGTGAGAGGCGCGTGAAATAACGGATGACGTCCACTTCAGCCATCTCGGGCAGTGGTAACTTCTCCCGCACCAGTTCGTCTGGTAGTGGAGAAAGCGGTACATCCACTTCTGGAAAGCGGAATCCGACCCGACCAGGCACGGATACTTCACACATCAAGGGTTCAGGCATGTTTCACCTCCGTGAGGGCATCGACAAAGCTGTCGATGTCTTCTTTCGAGTTCATCTCGGTCACTGCGACCAATAAATGCTGTTTCAGTTCCGGGAAATCTTGTCCCAGGTCATAACCACCCAGGATATTTTCATTCAATAAGTGTGCGTTGACTTCGCTGGCGGGAATGGGACATTTGACCACGAATTCGTTGAAAAAGGGTTTCTCGGACCACAGGCTGTAGCCGTCCAAAGATGCGATCTGATCAGCGGTGTAATGGGCTTTGTGGTAGCAAAGTTCAGCGACCTGGCGCAGACCGTGGCGACCAAGAACGCTGAGGTAAAGGGTGGCTGCCAGAGCCATCAAACCCTGATTGGTGCAGATATTCGAGGTAGCCCGGTCACGGCGGATGTGCTGCTCTCGGGCGGTCAGGGTCAGCACGTAGGCGCGCTGACCGCGGTCGTCCACCGTTTCACCAACCAGCCGTCCGGACATGCGCCGGACGTATTGGGTGCGGGTGGCGAAGAAACCCAGATAGGGGCCGCCAAAGGAGAGTGGAAGCCCGAGTGGCTGTCCTTCTCCGGTGACGATGTCGGCACCGAATTCTCCCGGCGGTTTAAGCAAGCCTAACGCCATTGGGTTGGTGGAGACTGCCAGTAAAGCGCCAGCCTGGTGTGCAGCCTCAGCCAGTTCATTGAAGTCGTCGATGCGCCCAAAGAAATCCGGATACTGGACGATCACCAGCGCGGTGGTTTCACCGATGAGCGGGATGAGGCTCTGAGGTCCGGCACTCAGGTCAACGCCTTCATCATCGCCAGCAATCTCTATCTCAGATCCGCGCGTATAGGTGCGGATGGTCTCACGATATTGGGGGTGCAAGCCGGGGGAGAGTATTACTTTACGGCGCTTGCCACGAAAATGGTTGAACGCCATATTGACCGATTCGGCTGCTGCGGTGGCGCCATCGTAGTGGGAGGCATTGGATACATCCATGGCAGTCAGACCAGCGATCAGGCTCTGGTATTCGAATATCGCCTGCAGCGTGCCTTGAGAGATCTCTGGTTGGTAGGGTGTGTACGCGGTATAAAATTCACCCCGCCGCAGGATCGAATCGACAGCTGCCGGTGTGTAATGGTTGTAGGCACCTGCCCCCAGGAAGCAGATCATGTCGCGGGCAGTCTCGTTCGCCCAGGCGAGGTCTTGCAGCTCTGCCATCGCTTCCAGCTCGGTGATCGCTTCAGGCAGGTCTAGTTTGGGGAAGCGGAATTTTTCGGGGACATCCTGGAATAAGTCTTCCAGGTGCTTCACACCGATGGCCTCCAGCATGGCTTCCCGGTCAGCATCTGTGTGGGGAATAAAAGTCATAGGGACTCCTTGGATACTAAAGTACTTAAATGCTCATCGAATGATTTCAAGAGCGATTAATGCTGGCTGAGTGGAAACGTCAATGATCCTTATGTGCTGTGATGGATTATTCACGCTCTTCACAGTAAGCCTGGTAAGCGTCGGCATCCAGCAGTTCGTCCAGCTCTTCCGCATCGCTGAGCTTGACTTTCAGTATCCAGGCTGCCCCGTAGGGGTCGCTGTTGATCAATTCGGGCGTATCTGGCAAGTCATCGTTGATGGCGGTGACTGAGCCGCTGACCGGCATATAGATATCGGCAGCTGCTTTGACCGACTCGACCGTGGCGCAGGAATCACCCTGGCTCATCTCATCCCCTTTCTCGGCAATGACCTCGATGAAGACGATGTCGGACAGCTGTTCCTGGGCGTAGTCGGTAATACCGATGATACCGGTATCCCCTTCCACTTTGACCCACTCATCGTTCTTGGTGTACTTCAGATCTGCGGGTATATTCATGTGATATCTCCTGTTCGTTTGTGGATTTCAAATCGCTTCGTGTACTTTGCTGTATTAGACCAAAAGAGCGCACGCGTGAAAAAACGTGCGCCCTCTGTCGTAAACCTGAGAGATTAGCGCCAAACCTGCGCCTGGCATTTGCCCCTTCGGTGCCGGCTGTAACCTGTTTTCAAGGCTGCCGGAAGCTTTCCAGAGGTAATTAGGAACAGGGTCCTTCTACCTGAGAGTTTCACCTGGAACCTGCCCGTTATCTCCAGGTTTGCCCCTTCGGTGCCCGCAAAGCATACGGGTCTCTCCCCTGTTCTTACCAAATTATGGTTTCCATTCTATAAGGGATCGGATTAAAAGTCAAGTGACGGCTGGTATCCGATCGGGCTTTGTCCTTCCTTTCTGCTTTACCTCCTGGCAGTAGCGCTTTGCCTGTGAAACTCAGTTTCGCACGCTTATGGGGACATAGACATAGCGAACCACAGGTGTGACCATCACGCTCACTCCAATCGGTTCAGGTGCGATGAGTTCTACTGCCGCGACGCTTGCCTGGCTTTGCAGCGTGTTTTCAATTTCCAAGGGCGCACTGATTTCAGGATCGATCTGTGCCTGGTACGTTATGGTGATGAAGATCTCGTTTTCTGAACGCACACCGCTCCAGGCATATTCGATTTGATGGGAGACCGCATCATAGAGATCTGGGCGTGCTTCACCATTTAGCTGGATGCTGTCAGTATCAACGAGCAGCTCCGCCGGAAGCGCATCCAGCATGCTCAGGTTGACGGAATATTCCTTAGGCAGTTGCAGCTCCTGAGTCAGGCTGTAGGAGACGGTCTCGCCGGGCACAGCTTCGCTGAGGTTGGCTTCTTTTATGTGAGTAAGTTGAGGCGTTTCAAGCACGCTCAGGTTGAAGACCGCTGGCTCTGG
>JACUUU010000351.1 GCA_014859065.1 Anaerolineales bacterium | reverse complement strand
TTTCCTGAAGCTGGCTGGCCATAAACGAATAGGACAGACTGAGGAAGTATCGGAGGCATATTCATCCCAACTCAATCAGGCCAGAAGACATGTTCATGGTCATCCATTTCGAGGTCGGAAAGATGTGCGCGCGCCAG
This sequence comes from Anaerolineales bacterium, assembly GCA_014859065.1. Lineage (GTDB taxonomy): Bacteria > Chloroflexota > Anaerolineae > Anaerolineales > UBA4823 > Kmv39. The sequence goes on along the minus strand of JACUUU010000351.1, from coordinate 3,532 downwards.
CCTCTCAAATCGGGGATGTATCTCTTGCAGCGAATCCCCTCCCAACTTCTCAAGGAGAGCATCAGCCAGGACAAAAGCCAGCATTGATTCGATCACTACAACAGCGCGCGGCACCGGGCAGAAGTCCGAGCGTTCATATTGTGTAGCAACCTGAACCCCTTTTGTAAGGTCAACCGTCTGCTGCGGAGTCAACGTGGTGGAGATTGGCTTCATCGCTGCCCGCACGATTAATGGCTGCCCGGTAGTAATGCCTCCCTCCAAGCCACCCGAATTGAGACTCGTCCGCAGCAAATCCTCTCCCTGCAGCTCGATCCCATCCTGAGATTGGGTTCCCAATTTATGAGCTATTTCGAAAGCAAGCCCAATTTCTACACCCTTGATCGCTTGAACACTTAGAACAGCTGCCCCTATCCTTGATTCAAGCCGCCGATCCCAGTGAACGTGAGAACCCAGCCCGGGTGGCAGTCCCAGGGCAACCACTTCGATGACCCCACCTAATGTATCACGTGCTTGCATGGTCTCTTGAATTTTGGCGCGCATAAGCTGGGCTGCTTGGAAGTCAGGACAGCGGACATCGCTCTGTTCTGCTTTCAAAAAGCGCTCTTCATGCGGGATGGTTTCTAGATTAGCTTCGACCTCCCCAATTGCTGTCACATATCCCCCCACCCGCACACCGAACTGCGATAAGAAAATTTTGCACACTGCACCAACGGCAACGCGAGCAGCTGTTTCACGGGCGGAAGCTCGCTCTAACCCAATACGTAAGTCGCGATAACGGTACTTGAGCGCGCTGGTCAGGTCAGCATGACCTGGTCTGGGGATGGTAAAAGGCGGCACCGGACGCCCATGCCATTTTTCATGATCGCGATTTTCAATCACAATTGCCATAGGTGCACCTGTGGATAAGCCAGCCATTACGCCGCCTAAGATCCTGGCCGTATCGCGCTCGATTTTCATGCGGGGTCCTGATCCATACCCCTGTTGGCGGCGGGTAAGTTCAGCATTGATCGCTTCGCTCGAGATCGGGATCCCTGCTGGCAGCCCTTCCATAATGGCTACCAATGCAGGTCCATGGGATTCACCTGATGTCAAGAAACGTAATGTCATGCGTTCATCCATTCCTTCAGCCTCTGCATGGCTTCTTGAGTGCGTTCCGCTGAATTGGTCAGGGAAATACGCACGAAACCTTCACCCATCTTCCCAAAGACGACCCCAGGCGTCAAGCTGACATTGGCGTTTTCAAGAACGGCTTCAGCAAACGCGACAGAGGTCCAGTCTCGAGGCAACGGACACCATACATAAAGCGAGGCTTTCGGTTTCGAAGCGATTAGACCAACCTGCCTCAGTCCACTCACAATGATATCGCGCCTTTGTTGGTAAACAAGGTTGCGCTCATGCAGCCAGCCCTGATCTGCGGTCATAGCGAGGACCGCTGCGTCCAACACCGGTAAAAAATGACCGCTGTCAGCATGGGTCTTGATGGTCAAGAGGTGGCGCAACGCTTCTGCATTGCCAACCGCCACGCCCACTCGCCAACCAGCCATGTTGTGAGATTTCGAAAGGCTGTTGAATTCCACCGCTCTCTTTTTGGCACCAGGAGCTTGAAGGATGCTGGCTGCCTGGTGTCCATCATATGTGACCAATGAGTAAGCTGCATCGTGGCAAACCAAAACATCATAATGGTTGGCAAAATCCATCACCTGGGTAAAAAATTCTAGCGAGGTAGTCGCCGCGGTCGGATTATTAGGATAATTTAACCACATTATTTTTGCCTTCCGAGCGATCTCAGCAGGGATGTCAGTAAGTTTGGGAAGGAAATCTCTCTCAGGAAGCAGCGGCATGAAGTAAGGAAGCCCACCTGCAATAGTTGTTCCGTGAGTATAAGTGGGGTAGCCTGGGTCTGGGATCAAGACCACATCACCTGGATCGATCAAAGCCAGCAGAAGATGAAATATTCCCTCTTTCGATCCTAACAAGGGCACAATCTCGTTTTGTGTGTCCAGTTCCACACCAAACTCCCGCCTGTAAAGCTGCGCCCAAGCCTCCATTAAGCGGGGGGGACCTTTATGTGTGCTGTAGCCATGGCGATCAGGTTCTTGCGCTGATTGAAGCAAAGCTGCAACAATAGCAGGATCAGGTGGCACATCAGGTGAACCCACATCAAGCCTGATCACGTCCAAACCAGAAGCCTGCTTGGCAACGATGCGTTCATTTAATGATGCAAAGAAGAGCGGGGATAGATTTTCCAAACGCCTTGAAGTAATATCCATTGCTCCACCTTTATTATGATCCTGAACAGTCCTTCGCAAGCCCATAATTTTTGCCAACATAAACATTTTTTACCCATCTGCAGAAGGATGTGCGTATCTAATATTTACCTGAAGATAAACTTTCCTGCCGAAGGGGCTGCTTTAGCATCAAATACCCGCTTACCTGAAATCAAGAGACCTATGAATCCAGGTTTAGCGCTTTGCGAGCAGCAGCATACATGACCGACCTGGGGGCAAGCACACGCGTCCACCGCTCAAACGCCAGGGCTGCTTGTTCAACCAACATTCCCATACCGGTCTCGGCTGCCAAACCAGCATTTTTTGCATACCGAACCAGGGGAGTCTCAGGCGGATTATAAACCAGATCATAAACCACAGCCCCAGCAGGCAGCGGCAGATCAAGCGGCCAGGGACTGGCCTCCTCCCCCGAGATTGTACCTAAAGGAGTGGCATTGACAATCAAGTGGCAATAAGTGACTGCGCTCAAACTGTCCCGGTTCAGCAATAGGGGCACAATTTGTTGAGAGCGTGGCATGGCTTGCCTCTCGAAACCCTCGCAAAGCTGTCTGGCAGATGCAAGCTTACGAGCAGCGACGATAATTTGCCAGCCCTCCTGAAGCAACGAATAGACAACTGCGCGGGCAGCCCCACCAGCTCCAAGTACTAACGCAGTTGCCGGTGACCCATTTAATCCCACATACCTGCTATTATCCTGATCAGGAATAGCCAATGGTTGCTTCTCAGCAGATTTCGAAAGGAAGCGGTATAAGTCCTGCTGAAACGCAGGAGCATCGCTGTTATCCCCAATCAAATGTTCTTCCTGCTTAAAGATAATATTGACTGCACCAACAGTCCGCGCCGTGGCGGTTAATTCATCCAAATAGGGTATGATGGTTTGTTTGTGGGGAATTGTGACGTTCAAGCCGTGCAAATATCCTGACCTCATCTGCTTTAATAATGTACGCAGTTGTGCGTCCCCTCCTGGCAATGGTCGAAGGGGATAAAGACAATAAGACCCCGAGAAGCAGGCAGCTGCCAGGGCAGCATTTTGGATCGCGGCAGATATGCTGTGATCCAACGGCCAACCAATCAGCCCCAGATTGTACTCATGAAACTCAGCCACGCAGCCCCTCCACCGTGAGCGATCCGCCCAGGGACTGCAGCGTAGATACAAAACCTGGAAAAGATTCGGAAATCACCTCAGCATTCTTTACTACAACCGGTTGCTCAGCTGCTAACCCACTGATTGAATATGCCATTGC